>JAITWN010000093.1 GCA_031285245.1 Chromatiales bacterium
ATGAAGACGGGGTTGCGCGTACCGGCTTTGCGCATGCCTTGTATGACGTTGCCTGGCAATGCGCCGATGTAGGTGCGGCGATGGCCGCGGATTTCTGATTCATCATGCACGCCGCCGAGCGCGATGCGCACAAAAGAGCGACTGGTTGCACGCGCGATACTATGGCCGAGCGAGGTTTTGCCGACGCCGGGCGGGCCGACGAGGCAGAGAATCGGGCTGCGGCTCTGCGGATTGAGTTTGAGTACCGCCAGATATTCGAGGATGCGACGTTTGACCTTGGTAAGGCCGTAGTGGTCTTCATCGAGAATGCGCCGCGCGAGCGCGATATCGATTTCTGCTTCGCTGAGTTTGTTCCATGGCAGTGAGACCATCCAATCCATATAAGTTTGCAGCATGGAATATTCAGCCGCAGTTTCCGGCATGCGCTGCAAGCGATTGAGCTCGCGCCGCGCAGCTTCATCGGCTTCTGGTGGCATAGCGGCTTCGGTGACCTGACGTTCGAGCTCTTCATGCTCGGCGGCGCGCGGCTCGTCTTCGCCAAGTTCGCGCTGAATGGTTTTGAGCTGCTCGCGCAGCAGGAATTCGCGCTGGCGCTTGTCTACCGATTCCTTGGTCTGCTGTTCGATTTCATGTGACAGACGCAGTACGGCGAGGCGCTGCGCCAGAAAGCCTGCGACGCGATCAACGCGTTTTTCGACGTCGACGGTTTCAAGGACTTCCTGCTTTTCCGGTGCTTTCAGATCCATGAAGCTCGTTACCAGATCGCAGAGCGAGCCGGGCGAGGCCAAGGTCTGCACGGTTTCTGCGAGTTCAGGCGGGGCTTGCGGGACGAGCTCGATCGCTTCGAGTGCTTGGCGGCGCAGATGATCGGTGTGCGCTTCGAGGTCGCGTGTCATCACTTCTTTTGTTGGTATGGTTTCTATGCGCGCGGCTAGAAACGGATAGCCTGGGACGAATTCGCGAATGCGAAAGCGCTGCAAACCCTGGCAGATGATGTGATGCGTGCTGTCGGGCGAGGTGACATAGCGCAGCACATTGGCGAGCGCGCCCATGGCGTAGAGGTCTTCTGGTCCGGGCAGATCCAGGCTGGGGTCGCGCTGCTGGATGACGCCGATCGGGCGATTCTGTTTCACCGCTTCCTGGGCGGCGAGGATGGAGCGGCGCCGTCCGACGGTAAGCGGCAGCACTACATCGGGAAAGAGCACTACGCTGCGCACGGGCAGGATGATGACCACATCCTCGGGCAGATCGTAGGCAGGGGCTTCCGTGGTCGTGTGCTTCTGTACGTCTCGCGCTGACTCTTCCATGTTCGGCTCCCACGGTTCGTGGTTCTGTTCCGGTTATCTGATTCCGATTCGGTTCCGCTAATTCCGGGTGTCGCTTGTGGAGCTGGGTGGAACTTTTTTAGGGAACCGGGAGGGGGAATCAGAACAGTTTGTGTAGCCGTATCACTAGGCAGCCCTGAATAGCCTCGTGTCCGCTGAGCTCGTATGAGCTGCCTGGCAGTTCGAAAGTGCGCTGAAAACGTCCGTACGGAATTTCCATACGCTCCACGCTGGCTCGGCGCAGGCTATGCGGCAATGGGCGCTCGGCGCGCACGTGCACGATATTGTCTGCAACGATGATTTCCATGGCCGATGGCAGAACGCCGGGCAGGGCGACCATGATCCAGTATTCGTGCTCGGTCTCGAAAATATCGGCAGGGGGCTCCCAAGTGACTTCCCTCGCGCGCGTGGGAATGCGAAAAAACTGGCGATGCAGACGTTCAGCGCGTTCGAGCAGGCCACAGGCTTCAGCCCACATCCATGCCTTGGGATCTCGCGGATCTTGAGAAGACATTGGCTGGTCTCTTCCTTGAAGAAGCTTGCACTGTGTTCATGTTAGTCCATAACGCGATAAGCGCAATTCGGCTGGGCTCTGATAAAATGAGCGGCCATCAGGCGTGGAGGCAAGATTGTGGCTGAGGATGAAGAAGAAGTGGTGTTCGACGAGGCCGCTTGGCGAACGGTCGACCTTGGCAACAGCATGGCCCAGGAAGATGAGGAAACCGATATCTGGGATATCGCTGACGGCTTGCTCGCAGGCGCGGTGCAGTATTGGCTCTATTCGCGCGAACCTTGCGAGAATCCGCGCTGCGAAGATTGTGCGCCTTATGGCACAGCAGAACAGCGCGTTGCTGAGCTCATGCGCCTGCTACGGCAATACGCTGAAGAAAGTGAGTACTACCACTCACAGAATGACACTAACGTGGGGCGTGCCTGAGGCACGCCTCCCGGTTACTCTTCCTCGCTGTCGTCCCAGTCGTCTTCCACCGCAGGCTCGAACTCTGGCTCGCTCGTGGAATACACATCGTCGCCATCGGTGACCTTTTCCTGCAGCGGGCGGGTCTTGCGCGTTGTCGTGGGTATCGGGCGTTCAGCGCGCACTTTGAAATGGCGACGCGCGCGCAGATACGCAGCTTTTAGCTCCACGATGTTGTCGCATTCATCAGTGGAGAGTTCGCGCAGCTTGGGCTCAACGATGGCGCGGTTGTATTGAATGATCTCGTTGCGCGCCAGATTGAAAAGATAAATGGTTTCGGGATTGCCGGTGTCGAGGCGTTCATCCCGAACCACTGCACTGCTTTTGGCGCCGGCGTCGAGAAAGCCGCACCAGATAGAATTTTTAGCCATGATGAAGGTGTCTGCTGAGTGGCGAAAGTTGGGCGAGAATATATTTCTTGTGCACGAACAAAAGCAAGAGGCGGGTGAGGTTTAATCATGACAGACACGCGTGCCGCAGGGCGCCCTGTAACGCCGCTGCTGGCGGCTGACATCATCATTGAGCTCGATGGTCGCATCGTGCTGATCGAACGTCGTCACCCGCCTTACGGTTGGGCGCTTCCTGGCGGCTTCGTCGATGTAGGAGAGAGAGTGGAGCATGCCGCAGTGCGCGAAGCTGCTGAAGAAACCGGACTTGCGGTGCGGCGGCTCTGTTTGCTTGGCTGTTACTCGGATCCGGCGCGCGATGCACGCGGTCATACTGCCAGTATGGTTTATGTCGCGAGCGCTGAGGGTGAGCCGCAAGCACGCGATGATGCGCGCGCGGTTGCGCTGGTAGATCCGCTGCGCATTGACCGCTCACTAGCTTTCGATCACGATCGCATCCTGCAGGATTATCGGGTCTGGCGTGTCACGGGTCGTTCTCCAGCCTGGAGCCCGGATGTCTGATTTGGTATTTGATCTGGCGCTAGTGCGCTAGTCTTGCGCTTGATATGCCGATACTTGCTGACAAGGTTTACGGATAGGGTTCTTCTTGAAACTGCCCGAGGAAGTTTTGAGAGTGCATTTCAGAAACATATCGACATATAAGCAGATCAGCTTGTGCATCGCTCTTCTGCTGCTCCTTCTGTCAGGCACCAGCGCATGTGCAGAGCCATCGACCTGGATCCATGTCGATACCCATCATCGTACGCTCTCGGTGATGCAGGGCACTGAGGTCAAAGCTGTGTTTCGTGGCATTGCTCTCGGGCGTGGTGGTGTGGCGCCTTTTCGGCGCGCGGGAGATGGCAAGACGCCGATCGGTGTTTTCTATGTCTCATGGATCAATCCTGACAGTCAGTATCATTTGTTCTTTGGTCTTGACTATCCTGCCGTCATGCATGCGGAAGAAGGTTATCGCGCGCATGTCATCGATCAACGCACTTATCGCGCTATTGTCGATGCGCGGCGGCGTGGTGAATTGCCGCCGCAGGATACAGCGCTCGGCGGTCACATCGGTATTCATGGTGTGGGTCGTTACGATCCTGATGATGCTCGTCTCTTCGATTGGACGCTTGGCTGTGTCGCGCTCACCGATCAGCAGGTCGATGAGTTGGCGCAGTGGATGTCGCTTGGCACCATGGTTGTCATTCAATAGATAAGATAGATTTTTTTTCTACGTATCAGTCCTGATGTAGCGCTGCGTGTATTTGCAGCTCAGTGTTCAAGCGTTGTAAAGCGGGGTGCTTGTCTTATACAGTTGGCACAGGTAGGGCTGGCCTAAGGCGGGTATTTCATGGATAACGGTAAGCGAGGAATTGCCGAACTGAAATCCACGCGCAGGGATGCCAAGGCGAGATCCCAAGCGCTCACTGATGCGCGGCAAGGCGGTTTTCTGCAGTGGTTGCTGCGTCGTTTGTTTGAGAAAGTTGGTAACCCATCAGTACAGATCATCTTGTGGAATGGTGAGAGTTATATGCCGCCGACCACATCCACTCCTGTAGCTCGCTTATATATTCGCGATCGCTCGGCGCTGTGGCGGCTGATGGTCGATCCTGAACTTTATTTCGGTGACGCTTATGCGGCTGGCCAGATCGAGGTCAAAGGCGATCTCGTAGAGTTTCTGGTGTGCGTCTATCGTGCGATCGAACTTGCCGGTGGGCGAGGGCCCGCGGCGCGCATCTTGGCGCGTGGCCTCTATCGTCCGCATTCCACTAGCGTCGATGAAGCGCGCGATAATATTCATGCGCACTATGATCTTGGCAACGATTTCTATCGTCTGTGGCTCGATCGGGAGATGGTGTACACCTGTGCTTATTATCCGCGCGAAGGTGCCATGCTCGAAGAAGCGCAGGCCGCCAAAATGCATCACGTCTGCCGCAAGCTGCGGCTGCGTCCTGGTGAATCGGTGGTTGAAACGGGATGTGGGTGGGGTTCGCTGGCGCTATTCATGGCGCGTCACTATGGCGTGAAGGTGCGAGCGTACAATATTTCCCGCGAGCAGATTGCCGTTGCGAGAGCGCGGGCGCGTGATGAAGGACTCGCGGATCGGGTGGAGTTCGTCGAAGACGATTATCGCAATGTTGCAGGAAATTACGATGCATTCGTTTCGATTGGCATGCTGGAGCATGTTGGCCCGAAGTATTTTTCTCAGCTCGGGCAGGTGATCGATTCAGTGCTGAAGGACAATGGTCGCGGCCTCATTCATTCCATCGGGCGCGTGCAGCCCGGGCCGATGAATTCATGGATCGAGCGGCGCATTTTCCCTGGCGCGCATCCGCCGAGTATTGCCGAGATGATGGCGATCTTTGAGCCGCACCGCTTTTCGGTGCTCGACATCGAAAATCTGCGCATGCATTACGCGCGCACCTGCCGGCATTGGCTAGAGCGATTCGATGGCGTTGCTGATCGCGTCGAACGCATGTTCGATCGCAGATTCGTGCGCACCTGGCGGCTTTACCTTGCCGGCTCGATCGCATCTTTCCTCGCTGGTGAATTGCAGCTTTATCAAGTGGTGTTCAACCGCCATAGCGATAATGAAGTGCCGTTGACGCGCGAGCATCTCTATACGAACGGGCATGGTAAAAGCGGGATTTGCGCATTGCCCATGCGACCGGCGGCAAACTCCAGTGAGTGATGCGGCGGTGGGCGAGCGGGCGCGCGAGTCCTGCGATGTGCTCATCGTTGGCGGTGGCCCTGCGGGATCGACTTGCGCCCGGCAGTTGCGTGCTGCGGGCCTTGATGTGCTGGTGATGGACCGTCAGCAGTTCCCTCGCGACAAAGTATGCGCGGGTTGGATCACGCCAGCGGTGGTGGAAACGCTGGGCCTTGATATCGAGGACTATCGTCGCCTGCATGTATTGCAGCCCATCACCGGTTTTCTGACGGGCGTTGAAGGCGGGCGTCCGCTATTTACCGCGTATCGTGAGCCGATCAGCTACGGCATTCGTCGCCGCGAGTTTGATCACTATCTGCTGGAGCGCGCTGGTGCACGCCTTACTCTCGGCGAGTCGTTCGATTCCATGCGACGTGCCGGTAGGCATTGGATCATTAACGATCGCATCAAAACACCCTTGGTGATCGGCGCGGGTGGACATTTCTGCCCGGTGGCGCGTCAGTTGGGTGCGCGTCCTGGCCGGGGGGAGCGCGCGGTCACGGCGCAGGAGATCGAGTTCGAGATGGATGCCGAACAACTCGCCAATTGCCCGGTCAAGCCTGACACGCCGGAGCTCTATTTCTGTGCGGACATGAAAGGGTATGGATGGATCTTCAGAAAAGGAGCGTACCTCAATATCGGACTTGGCCGCGAAGGTGCCCATCAGTTGTCACGTCAGGTAGCGGCGTTTCGCGACCGGCTCATTGCCGAGGGGCGTATCAGCGCGCGCACGCCAATGGATTTCCATGGCCATGCTTATCTGCTCTACACCAGCGGCCGGCGCCGTTTGATCGATGATGGCGTGATGCTGATCGGAGATGCGGCGGGCCTTGCCTATCCACAAAGCGGAGAAGGCATTCGTCCTGCGGTGGAATCAGGCTTGATGGCGGCAGCGGCTGTCGTTGCGGCCAAGGGTCATTACGATAGCGCTACGCTCGCGCCTTATGGGGTGGCGTTGACGCAGCGTTTCGGTCAGCGTGATGAAAGCCTGAGGACAGCAGAAGAAGGTGTGGTGCTTGCAGGGCGTTGGCGGCGAACGCTCGGCGCCTGGCTGCTGCGTTCACGCTGGTTTTCCCAGCATGTCGTGCTCGATCGCTGGTTCCTTCATACCCAGCAGAAAGCGTTGACTGTCGAGGCGATCTGAGGACTTTAGAATCCTCACCTCGGCACTGCGCTATCATTTGCCGCGTGTAGCGGTTTTCTCCCCGAATAGATCGATACCGCCTTTACCGCGCGGAATCTCTGCCACTGAAATACCCGCTGCTGCGCTTCCTTGAGCCGGTTTTTTCGGCGCTGGTTGAGCTTGACGATGTAGGCGCAGGATTTTCTCGCGCGCCTGATCGTAGGCATCGCGATCGAGCAGTCCGGCTTCGTGTAAGCGGCGGTGCTCGACGAGTTCCGCGCCGAGGCGGCGGTGAGCTTTTTCGGCATGGGTGCGATTGGCGGTTTGAATATGCGTGATCAGTGTGCGCAGAAAATCGCGAAACTCGTTTTTCGACGGCAGATTGTTCGCGAGCTCAAGCATGACGGCATCGCCATGGCGGCTGTGAAAACGCACCAGGCTGCGCGAACGCTGGATGAAGAGCACGAATGAAACCAGCGCGGCATTTAGCACCATGATGGTGCCCGGCATCCAGGACTGCTGGTGCCACGGCAGTGGCGACATGGCACTCGCCGTGAGCAGCCCGGCCGCGGCCAGCGTCAGGCTGAGCGCGATGTACAGCCAGCGCTTGTTGACCACGGTGAGTAGATGTGGCGTTGGGTCGAGCACGGAGAGATCGAGCCAGTAGCGCTGCGCGCTGCGCATCAAAGTCTTGCGATAGACGGAAATGAAACGCCCATTGCCATGCAGCGTGTAATTCGCCGCGTGCAGGCGCGGATGGCTGACCTGTAACAGCTCAATGAGCTCTTCGGGCTGGGCGCCAGCCGCGCGCTGTTCCTTGATCTCGATTTCCTGCGCAGAGGTAGTGGGGCTGGTTTTTGCGGCGTGCGACACACGGATCTCCAATCTTGTACTGCCGATGGCTTACGTTATCGGCCGGTGGCATACATTATTAGGGGGCGATAGGCTGAAATCCGTGATCGACTTGCTTATTTCCGCTGCGTGAGACCCAATACATGCAGAGCAGCTAGAGGTCGCAGTCGGGGTATCGCCTGCGACCCTCAGGGGGCCATCAGGAGTTGAGTTGGTTCAGCTCGCTGTGCGCAAGGCGCTGGCGATGGCGGTAGTTAGCGTGCGCAGTGTTTTCGTTAGCACGGCCTGGTTGATCTCGAGCTCGATACCGGCATACGCATCCAGAGGAAACAGTGTGCGTAGATGCCGGGTGAGGCCGTCGCTGATGCCGCGGTAGGGATAGTTCCGCCGCACGCGCAGGGTGGGAGCGGTTTCCCGCAGCGCTTGCTGCCAGTGCCGGCAAAGTTCGGTTTCCCAATCGCGACGGGGATCGTAGAGCAGACCGAGCTCGGCGCTGCGAACCATGCCCGCCAGCACCGGCGTGAAGCTGTGAACCGCCACGTGCAGGACTGCGCGCCTCGCGCGGATGCGTGCAGCGATCCAACGCTCGATGCGCTGGCGATGGGGGAAGTAGTGATAGGTGAGGATATCGTCGCGTGTGGCTTTTGGCAGTTGACGACTGATGTCCGAGAACAATCCCGAATTCCCAGGCGAACGATTGAGATCCACCAGTAAGCGTGTCACTTCAGAGTAGATGAGCGGAGCGCGCATCATGCTTGCCAGCGCGCGTGCGCAGGGCAGCGCGCCGCGATCATAGCCGCGATGACTTGCAAGCAGCGCGCGATGATCAGTGAAGAGCGTGCGAAAAGCTGGTGGGACGCGGTTACCGCCATGTTCGCAGGTCAGCAGCAGTGCGGGCCTGCGAACACGCTGTATTGACCTCTGCTGTATTGATCCCTTAGGCAAGCAAGAGTTCGCCCCGTTGCAGACAGTCGCACAGGCGTGCGTACACATCACGCAGCGCGGTGGGGGAGGGCGCGCTGTCGTTGCCAAGCGCAGTCAGAATGCGCTGCGCCAGCGTGCCGCCACGCAGATAGGCATGGCGAAATGCCCGTGTATCTGCGCTCGGTTGTGGCATCACCGTTTCCATCACATGCTGCCAGAGATCCTGCGCCCGGCAGATACCGCGTTCGGGGAAGCCATAAGCCTGTAGCAAACGGCGATCGGCGACGCTGTCACCGATTTCAGCGCGCTCACCCGCGCGGATGCAGCGTAGCAATACATCGTATAGCGCGGCTGTATCCCAGTTTTGCAATGTCGCGAGATTGCACCAGCGCTCTTCGCCGAGTGTGCGTACCAGGTTTGAGACGAGAGCCGCGATAGCGAGATCAGCCGCCGGACATTCCTGGGTGTCGAGCACGCGAATCTCGATGGCGTGACGATCGAAGCGCGCGATAGCGCCGCGTGCGTTGACCCATTCATGCTGCAGCACGCCTTCGGGGTCAAGCGGCGCGAGATCGCGATAGATGCTTCCGAGCAATGCGCCTTCGTATTCGGCGCGGGAATACACAGGTTCTGGAATCACGCTGCCGCTCACCGACGGCACGCGACGGGCATTGCTGCGGTAGACATCGAGCCGGCTGTCGAGCAGGCCGGTAGTGCGTCCATCCATCAGTGGTGAACTCGCGGCGAGTGCGGGCAGCAGCGGCAGCGCGAGGCGAATTGCGGCATGCAGACGCGCGAATTCTTTATCGTCTCGAAACGGCAGATTGATGTGCACGCTCTGCAAATTCGACCAACCGTGACCACTGCAATTGAAGATGCGATTGAATGCCTCGTAGACAGGGCTGTGATCATGTGGCCACAAGCGGGTCTCGCTCGCCGGATCCATCCACGGATGCATCGCGGTCGGCATCAGCCGGCCGCCAAGTTTTTCGAGCAGCGTATTGATGCGTCTGACATCAGCCTGAAAGTGCTCGGCAAGACCGGTGAGTGTGGGGCTAGGGCCGTTGGTCTTGAGCTCGATGACGTGTAGCGCGAGTTCGTTTGACCAGCTCAGCGCGCCCATCTCAACTTCATCGGAATATTCGCCGGCGACCACGCGCAGGACTTCATCGGTGACGGGCAGCACAGAGAGCCGATCGCTATCGACGATCATGTATTCGATCTCGATACCGTAGACTTCGAACAAACGGAATTCGCCCGGCGCGTCAACGCGGTTTTCGTTCACCCTTGCGCTCCTCCACGCGCGCCAGCAGGCCACGCATGATTTCCAGATACAGCTCCATGCCGAGTGCGGTGTCTTCTACACCATGATCGATGTTGGGATTGTCGTTGACTTCCATCACGTAGATCCGGCTGCCGACTTCCTTGAGATCGACACCGTAGAGACCATTGCCGATGAGGTTCGAGACCTTCAGCGCCGTGGCGACGATGTGCGCCGGCACCTGGTCGAGCGGAACGCCTTCGGTGCGACCTTCGCGCGGCAAACCGCTTTGCCCATGCTGCAAGATTTGCCAATGCCCGCCCACCATGTAGTAACGACAGGCGTACAGTGCTCTGCGGTTGAAGACGCCGATACGCCAGTCGAATTCGGTCGGCATGAATTCCTGCGCGATGATGAGCTCGGATTTCTCCAGCAGCCGTGTTGCCTCAGTGAGGTATTCGGCGCGGGTTTCCACTTTGATCACGCCCTGCGAGA
>JAITWN010000105.1 GCA_031285245.1 Chromatiales bacterium
AGCAACATATTCACTGCATCGAGATTACCGCGATGAGCTGCGCGCATCAGTGCTGTCCAGCCTTCTTTATCGCTGGTATCGATCGCGGCGCCATGATCGAGCAGCAGTGTGATCATCTCGACGTCGCCCGTACGCGCCGCGTGCATGAGCGCCGTCCAACCATAAGCATTGCGCTCATCGACATCCGCGCCGTTAGCTAGCATCTCCGTCACGCGCGTCGGGCTATCGTGCATGACCGATTTCATCAGATCAGTATTGCGATCACAGCCCGCAAGCAGCAGCATCGCCACCAAAGCCAGGCCAACGCGCCAATCAGCGCACCGTTTAATGAGAAAAGATTTATGCGTAGTCATGGGCTCAGATTCTACCATGAAGCTTCACCGCCGCTGGCCTCACCTGCCTACGCCCGCTATGATGAGCGCCACTCATTCAATGATTCATGGCAATGAAGCCCTTTCCCTGCCCTAAGTGTCATCAAGACACCATCGCGCTCAAAGACAAATATCTGGCCGCAATATGGATGGTCATCCGCTGCGGCAACTGCGGCACGCGCCTCTGCGCCCATCCACTGCTCATGACCTTGCTCTACTTTATCTATTTCTGGGTCATCGCGGCCTGTGTGTTCTGGGCCTGGTACCATCGCAGCGCGACGCCACTGATATGGATGCTCGTACTGTGGACACTGCTCGACATCATCAACATCCGCTACATGCCGCTAAAAGCGCTACGCGCGCAGACGCCGAAAGTTTAGCCTAACGCCAGCAATTTCCCCTTGTCATAATCCCACAGTGTTATTCTTCATCATCAGCAACGACTGATTTTTCGCACACCCCCACAGCTCAACGATACACAATGGCAAACATCCTCGGCATCGGCGTTGCCGTGCTCGATATCATCAATACTGTCGATGGCTATCCGCCCGAGGATGCGAAGGTACGCGCGCTTTCGCAGCGCGTGGCTTGCGGGGGTAATGCGGCGAATACGCTGGCGGTGCTGGCAACTCTGGGGCATCACTGCGCGCTGGCGGCGACGTTTGCTGACGATGCGGACGGACGTAGGCTGCGCGAGGATCTAAGTGCGCTCGGCGTTGATACTGCGCCTTGTCGCATTCATGCCAGCGGCCGCACGCCGGTGTCTTACATCTTGCACAATCGCCGCAATGGTTCGCGCACTATCGTGCATCATCGCGAGCTGCCTGAATACGATAACGCTGATTTCGCGCGGCTTGCACTCGCCAATTACGATTGGCTACATTTCGAGGGCCGAAGTGTCGCGGCAACGCGGCGCATGCTGGAACATGCCCGCGCGGCTCGCGTACCAATGATCTCGCTCGAAGTGGAAAAACCGCGCGATGGCATCGAAGCATTGTTCGACGTGCCACCAGTGCTTCTGTTCGGGCGTGATTACGTTTCATCGGTAACGAGTGCTGAAACACCAGAGGATTTTCTGCGCGCTATGCATGCACACTATCTGGAGAAACAAATCGTGTGTGCTTGGGGTAAGGCAGGCGCTTACGCCATTGATCACACAGGCGAGCTGCTGCGCAGCCCAGCCTTCAAACCCGAACATTTAGTTGATACGCTCGGCGCGGGTGATACTTTCAATGCCGGCATGATCGATGCGCTGCTCAAAAAAGAAACGCTGGCACAGGCGCTCGCCAGCGCGTGCCGATTGGCTGGTGAAAAATGTGGTACCGAAGGCATCGCTCGCGTCTTGCACACGGAATGAATCATGGTCGAAATCTACGATAAAAAAGGCTTCATCGAACTATTTCGTTTCGATGGCCACAGTCTCGTTGGCGCGAATCTCACGCGTGCTGAACTGCCTGAAGCCAATCTCGTGCAGTGCGATCTGCGGCGCGTAAATCTCTCGCATGCTGTGCTTACGCATGCGGATTTGCGTCTTGCTGACCTGCGCGCGGCGGATCTGTCGCATGCAGACCTTAGCGGCGCGGATTTTTCCGGCTCGGATCTGCGCGATGCCAATCTTGCGCACGCCAAGCTCGAAGGCACGCGTTTTGATGGCGCGCAGATGGAAGGCGCATGCCTGCCGAACAGCAGTGGTCTTGCCGGTATCAGCGTACGCGTGGAAAAAACTCCCGATAAATAACCCGCAGAAATAATCTCCGCCGTGCTTCCCGAGCGCGCACGCAGACCTGTTACAATCCTGGGCTGATTTTCCCCGCAATCATTCTCAGGTCGCCCTCATGGACGTAAGCCGACTCCTTGATTCATTGAACGACGCGCAGCGCGAAGCGGTGAGCATGCCACCTGGTCATGCGCTCATTCTCGCCGGCGCCGGTAGCGGTAAGACCCGCGTGCTTGTGCACCGCATTGCCTGGCTCATTCAGGTACAGCATGTTTCGCCGTTCGCGATTCTCTCTGTCACCTTCACCAATAAAGCCGCCGCCGAAATGCGCGGACGTATCGAGCAGATGCTCGGCACGCCGGCAAGCGGTATGTGGGTCGGCACGTTCCATGGTCTTGCGCATCGTTTGCTGCGCACGCATTGGCGCGAAGCAGGCTTGCCACAGACGTTTCAGATTCTCGATTCTGAAGATCAGTACCGCATGATTCGCCGTCTGCTGAAAGCGATGGATCTCGATGAAGCACAGTGGCCGCCGAAGCAGGTGCAGTGGTTCATCAATGGACAGAAGGATGAAGGCCGGCGCGCCAAGCATATCGATGATCGCGGTGATCCTTATGCGCGGCAGATGCTGCGCATCTATCAAGCTTATGAAGAAGCCTGTCAGCGCGCCGGCGTGGTTGATTTTGCTGAGCTGCTGCTGCGCGCGCATGAGCTGTGGCGCGATCATCCGCAGGTGCTCACACATTATCAAAATCGCTTCCGCCATGTGCTGGTCGATGAGTTTCAGGATACCAATGCCATTCAGTACGCGTGGCTGCGCATACTCACGCAGCATGGCAACAATTATCTGTTCGTGGTCGGCGATGATGATCAGTCGATTTATGGCTGGCGCGGCGCGCGCATCGAAAACATTCAGCGCTTCAGCCAGGACTATCCCGGCACGCGCATGATTCGTCTGGAACAGAACTATCGCTCCACCGGCACCATTCTCGGTGCCGCCAACGCGCTCATCGATCACAACGAAGGACGTCTCGGCAAAAATCTGTGGACCGATGGCGGCGATGGTGAGCCGATTCGCCTTTATGCCGCGTTCAATGATCTCGAAGAAGCGCGCTTCATCGTCGATCGTTTGAAGCGCTGGGTCGAGGATGGAAATCGCCGCGCAGATGCCGCGATTCTCTATCGCTCGAACGCGCAGTCACGCGTGATCGAAGAAGCACTGCTCGGCGCCGGCATGCCGTATCGCGTCTACGGCGGTTTTCGCTTCTTCGAACGCGCGGAAATCAAAGATGCGCTCGCGTATTTACGTCTGATGGCGAATCGCAACGATGATCCGTCGTTCGAGCGTGTGGTCAATACGCCAACGCGCGGCATCGGCGAGCGCACGCTGGAGATGGTGCGTGAACGCGCACGCGCGCAAAGCATTACGCTATGGCAATCAGCGCGTGAGATATGCGCCGGCACTGAGCTTGCCGCGCGCAGTGCGAGTGCGCTACGCGTATTCCTTGATCTCATCGACAAGCTCGATAATGATGCGAGCGCGCTACCGCTATTTGAGCAGGTCGATCACGCCATTCAGAAGAGCGGCCTCACCGCCTATTACGAAAAAGAAAAAGGCGAACGCGGCCAGGCACGCGTGGAAAACCTTGATGAACTTGTCAGCGCGGCGCGTCAGTTTGAATGCTCGCCTGAAGAAGGCGTCGAAATGACACCGCTCGCCGCCTTCCTTTCTCACGCGGCGCTCGAAGCCGGTGAAGGTCAGGCCGATGAACACAGCGATTGCGTGCAGATGATGACCTTGCACTCGGCGAAGGGTCTGGAATTTCCGCTGGTGTTTCTCGTTGGCATGGAAGAAGGCATGTTCCCCCATGCGCGCTCGGTGGAAGAGCCGGGACGTCTAGAAGAAGAACGCCGACTTTGTTACGTCGGCATCACGCGCGCCAAGCGCCTGCTTTATCTGACGCATGCAGAGATGCGGCGTTTGCATGGCTCAGAGATGTTTCAATCGCCATCGCGATTCATCATGGAAGTGCCCGTGGAATTGATCGAAGAAGTGCGTACACGTAGCACGCGCACGGCGCCTTCGGGTTATTCATCGCCTGCGGCCGCGCCGCAGCGCGCCGCAGCGCCGGTGCGGCGCGCGAGTCCGGCAGAAGCTGCACCGCCCGGTGGATTGCGTCTTGGCCAACGTGTGACGCATGCCAAATTCGGCGAAGGCGTCATTCTGGGTTACGAAGGAGAGGGCAGCCAGGCGCGCGTACAGGTGAATTTCAAACAGGCTGGCAGCAAATGGCTGGTAATGGCTTATGCCAAGCTCGAAGCCGTCTAATGTAAACGCGCCGGTGCGCTGCGGCTGGTGCGGAGAAGACCCGCTCTACATCGAATATCACGATCATGAGTGGGGCGTACCCGCGCACGATGATCGGCATCTGTTCGAGATGCTGATTCTCGAAGGCGCGCAGGCGGGGCTGAGCTGGATCACCATTCTGCGCAAGCGCGAAAACTATCGCGCGGCCTTTAAAAATTTTGACGCGGTACGCATCGCGAATTACGGCGAGGAAGACATCATGCGTTTGCTCGCCAATCCCGGCATCGTGCGTAATCGTCTCAAAGTGGAAGCTGCGATCCGCAACGCGCGCGGCACGCTCGCGATCAAAGAAAAGCATGGCTCACTCGATAATTTTTTATGGCGTTACGTCGAGCATACTCCAGTGCAAAACGCTTGGGCGTCGCTAGCCGAAGTTCCCGCAAGCACACCCGCCTCCGACGCCATGAGCAGAGACCTGCGCAAACTCGGCTTCAACTTCGTCGGCCCGACCATCTGCTACGCCTTCATGCAAGCGGTGGGCATGGTGAATGATCACGTGGTTGGATGTCATCGTCATGCCTGATGTTGGGCTTCATTGCATTCAGCCCAACCTATGACTCTGGCAACCTTCCAATAATTACAGCCTTGCTCCAAAATCAGCCGCGCAAAGCAGATGCAGATCGCCCACTGCCAACGCACGGGCTGCACGCACTGCGTTGACGCAAGCTCGCACGACGGCCTCACCTGCCATGGTGCAGAGCAGATTGAAGTCGCAGGCGTGAGCTTTCCCCGTTGCCAACGCAAATAGCGTATCGCCGTCGCTCATGGTGTGCACCGGGCGCACAGCGCGGGCGAGTCCGTCATGACCGGCGCCTGCTAAGCGTTTGGCTTGCGCTTTGCTGAGTGGTGCATCGGTGGCGATGACGCCGATGGTGGTGTTGGTGCCGGATAATCCGAGGAGCGGTGCTTCGCCTGCGAGCAGTGCTGATACGGTGTTGCATAGCATTTTTCTGTCACCATCGAGTGCGCCGGCGATCGGAGTACCGCTTGCGGGATCAACGACATCTCCCAAAGCGTTGACGGCGATCAACGCGCCCACAGTGACACCACCGACACTGACCGCCGCCGTGCCGATGCCGCCTTTCATCGCGCGCGCCATGCCGAACAATTTACCAACCACCGCGCCAGCACCGGCACCGACATTTCCTTGCATGGGAGTTTGCGCTGATGCCGCTTTACATGCGGCATAACCCGCATCCGCATCCGGGCGGATGCGTGCATCACCGACGTGCAAATCAAACAACACCGCTGCTGGCACAATCGGCACACATTGACCAGGAGCGTTGCCAACACCTAAACCAATGCTGCATTCTTCCAACCAACGCATCACGCCGCAAGCGGCATCAAGTCCCCAGGCACTGCCACCTGACAGCAGCACCGCATGCACGACATTGACCAGACTGGCGGGATCGAGCAGATCTGTTTCGCGCGTGCCCGGCGCGGCGCCGCGCACATCGACGCCGCCCACCGCGCCATCACGCGCGATGACGACGCTGCATCCCGTGGGGCGACGCGGATCGCTGTAATGACCAACTTCGATGCCATGCACCAAAGTGATGCTGTCATGAAGCAGAGAGGATGGGAGTGACATCATGGAGACGCAAGCTAGTGGTGAACCATCCATCGTACGACGATGGGTAGAGCCCGCTCATTGCGGATATTCACTGCAAGCGCAGATTGCTCGACCTACCTTCAGAGGATTACCGCTTGAGGCTCGCCTCAACTAGGGAACCTCCGTCATTGCGAGGGGCTAACGCCCTCGCAATGACGAAAATCCGGGTTTTTCAGGCCTTCCCTAGAGGTTAAGCTGCCCTTGGTCCTGATCGTGCGAGTGCCGTTTATAGAGGATCGTCATCGCTGTGAAGATCAGGAGTCCAAACACCAGCAGAATGATATCGATGCTGAGTTCCATTTTTTTCATCAGCGCGTACAGCGCCAGCATGCCGAAAATGCCAAGATTCTCATTGAAATTCTGCACCGCGATGGAGCGCCCTGCGCCCATCAGCAGATGGCCGCGATGCTGCAATAAGGCATTCATCGGCACCACGAAATAACCGGCCATCGCGCCGATAGCAAACAGCAGCAGCTTGGCCATCAAAGGGCTCGAGACGGGAATCATCAGCAATACTGCGACGCCCATAACGATACCAACGGGCAGCACTTTGACCGAATATTCCAGTTTGACCAGGCGTGCGGCGCCAACTGCGCCAACTGCGATGCCGATGGCGACCCAGATGGTGA
>JAITWN010000055.1 GCA_031285245.1 Chromatiales bacterium
GCGCTGCGCCGCACGGTGGCGGCGCATTCTCCGGCAAAGATCCTTCCAAAGTGGATCGCTCCGCTGCCTACGCGGGTCGTTATGTCGCGAAGAACATCGTTGCCGCTGGCCTCGCGGAACGCTGCCTGATTCAGATTTCCTACGCCATTGGCGTCGCACATCCGACCAGCGTGATGGTGACCACTTACGGCACCGGCAAGCTGTCTGATGAAAAGATCGAAGCGTTGGTGAAAAAACATTTCGATCTGCGTCCCAAGGGCATCGTGCAGATGCTCGACCTGCTGCGCCCGATCTATCGCAACACTGCGGCATATGGGCACTTCGGACGCGAGGAACCTGGATTTACCTGGGAAAATACGGATAAAGCAGCCGCGCTGCGAGCTGACGCCGGACTGTAAAAAGACGCGGGGCTGTAAGTAGCAGCCCCGCTCTTTAGTTCTACTCCTCTCACCCGCTATAATCCCGCCCACTCCGAGGAGCGCTGCGAGGGAATCCCCTACCCCCAGGCTCGGAATTTCAGAACTGCGCTCACCTAACCCGATCCGGGAAGGTGAGCCGCATCCACGCGGAACGTTCCTTTCCGGTCACTGTTCAAGGAGAGAAAATGAACGCTGTGACTGACATCAAGCAAGACTACATGGTCGCTGACATGAGCCTCGCTGATTGGGGCCGCAAGGAAATCGCCATCGCCGAAACTGAAATGCCTGGACTCATGGCGCTGCGCAAGAAATATGGCCCGCAAAAGCCGCTCAAGGGCGCGCGCATCGCCGGCAGTCTGCACATGACGATCCAGACTGCGGTGCTGATCGAAACGCTGGTCGAACTCGGCGCCGAAGTGCGCTGGGCTTCGTGCAATATTTTCTCGACCCAGGATCATGCGGCTGCGGCCATCGCCGCACGCGGCATCCCGGTCTACGCCTACAAGGGCGAAAGC
Source organism: Chromatiales bacterium (assembly GCA_031285245.1). Classification (GTDB taxonomy): domain Bacteria; phylum Pseudomonadota; class Gammaproteobacteria; order SZUA-140; family SZUA-140; genus JAITWN01. The sequence continues at coordinate 935 of JAITWN010000055.1, forward strand.
CTGGAAGAATACTGGGAGTTCACGCATCGCATTCTGGAATGGCATGACGGCGGCACGCCGAACATGATCCTCGACGATGGCGGCGATGCCACGCTGCTGGTGGTGCTTGGCTCGCAGGTCGAACACAACGACGCTGCCCTTGGCACCCCAGGTAGCGATGAAGAGCGTGTGCTGCATGCCGCTATTCGCCGTCGTCTGCCGCAAGGCGGATACTACAGCCGCATCCGCAGCAACATCCGCGGCGTTACCGAAGAAACCACCACTGGCGTGCATCGCCTTTACCAGATGGAAAAGCGCGGCGATCTGCCGTTCGCGGCGATCAACGTCAACGACTCGGTTACCAAATCCAAGTTCGACAATCTCTACGGCTGCCGCGAATCGCTGGTCGATGGCATTAAGCGCGCGACCGACGTCATGATCGCCGGCAAAATCTGCGTCGTGCTCGGCTATGGCGACGTCGGCAAGGGCTGCGCGCAATCGCTGCGCGGACTGGGCGCCACGGTGTGGGTCACTGAAATCGATCCGATCTGCGCGCTGCAAGCAGCGATGGAAGGCTATCGCGTCGTGACCATGGATGAAGCCGCGTCACAGGGCGACATCTTCGTCACCGCCACCGGCAACTTCCATGTCATTCGCCATGAACACATGAAGGCCATGAAGGATCAGGCGATCGTGTGCAACATCGGTCACTTCGATAACGAGATCGATATCGCCAGCCTGCGCGATTACACCTGGGAAAACATCAAGCCGCAGGTCGATCACATTATCTTCCCCAACGGCAAACGCATCATCCTGCTCGCCGAAGGCCGTCTCGTGAATCTCGGCTGCGCCACCGGCCATCCGAGCTTCGTGATGTCGAACTCCTTCACCAATCAGGTGCTGGCGCAGATCGAGCTGTGGGGCAATCACTCTCAGTACGAGCGCAAGGTCTACATTCTGCCGAAGAAGCTCGACGAAGAAGTGGCGCGTCTACACTTGCAGAAGATCGGTGCCAAGCTCACGCGCTTAACCGACGAGCAGGCCGCTTACATCAGCGTCTCTGCCGACGGCCCGTACAAGCCTGATCATTACCGCTACTAAAGAAAGCATCGCCGGGCTGGCAATCACGCCAGCCTGGCCCAGCTGCGCGATCATCATGAAATCACAACTCAGTTATCCCAAAGCTTTCAGCTTCGAATTTTTCCCGCCTCGCACCGAACAAGGCGCAGAAAAACTGCGCTCGGTAAGCGCGAGCCTGGCGGAGCTGCGCCCCTGCTTCTTCTCAGTCACCTTCGGCGCAGGCGGCTCCACACGTGAGCACACCTACGACACGGTGGTCGATCTCAAAACCCGCACCGGTATCGATGTTGCGCCGCATCTGTCCTGCATAGGCTCGACGCGCGAAGGTATTCGCGAAATTCTGTCCGCTTATAAAGCACAAAACGTTCGTCATCTCGTTGCGTTGCGTGGGGACATGCCTTCTGGCATGCGTGACACGGGAGAATTCAGCCATGCCAACGAGCTGATCGAGTTCATCCGCGCGCAAACCGGTAACCATTTTTTTATCGAAGTCGCGGCGTATCCCGAATTCCATCCGCAATCGACGGACGCGCAAACCGATCTGCGCAACTTCAAACGCAAGGTTGATGCCGGCGCCGACGCTGCGCTCACGCAGTATTTCTACAACCCTGATGCCTATTTCCGCTTCGTTGATTCCTGCGAGGCCATGGGCCTTGATCTTCCCATCGTCCCTGGCATCATGCCGATCACCAACTATGCGCAGCTCGCACGCTTCTCTGATGTTTGTGGTGCAGAGATTCCGCGCTGGATCCGTAAACGCATGGAAGCTTACGGTGAAGATGCCGAAGCATTACGCGCCTTCGGCCTGGATGTCACCACCGAGCTTTGTCGCAAACTGCTCGAAGGCGGTGCGCCTGGGCTACATTTTTACAGCATGAATCAGCTGTACCCGACGCTCGCGATCTGGCAGGCGTTAGGACTGGAAAACCTACGAAAGAAATAGCCATAGGTTGGGCTGAGCGCAGCGAAGCCCAACCTATGATGATGACCGGGTGTAGGCAATGACAGGTTAGAAAGGGATTTGCGTACCGTCGTAAGCGACGAAAGCACCCAGCGGGTAACTGCTAACCGCTTCGAATACCTTGACCAATCCGGCAACCGAGGTATCGACATCGATGCGCGCATCGGGTCCGCCCATGTCGGTACGAACCCAGCCCGGATGAACAGCGATAGCGCGCACACCACGCGGCGCAAGATCGATCGCCATGGACTTCGTCGTGATCACCAACGCTGCCTTGGCCGCGCGGTAGGCATAACTGCCACCGCTGGTATTGTCAGCGGATGAACCCATCTGTGAACTCACATTGACGATCACACCGCGGGCTTTGAGCAACGCGGGCAGCAGATGCTGCACGACACGCAGCGGACCGATGCAATCGACATCGAAGACTTCCTGCATAGTGCGATCGGTAACGTCTTCTAATCCTTGCGCTGTTTCGCCACCATCCGCGCTCCAGATGCCAGCATTATTGATCAGGAGATCGACGCGCTCAGGCAGCGGTGCGCCACCACTCGGCGCTGCCTCGCGCACATCCCAACGCACTAGATGCAGACTATCGCTCTTTAGCCGCGCGAGCTCCTTGGAATCTGAGCGCACGCATGCCCAGGCCTGATGCCCAGCCGCAAGATAATGTCTGAGCAGACCAAGCCCGACGCCGCGATTTGCACCTGTGATGACGACATTCATGAACAGAAGATACTCAATTGCAGAATCCAGGAAAACTCAGTAGCGTCTTGCGTGACGCATTGGAAAGATGTTGGCCCTGCTCAGGGCGTCATCAGCCCAGGCATTGATGAACCCGGTATCAGCGCAGCCCCAGAACCATAGGAGAAAAACAGCAACACGCGCAGATCATCGTACTGCGCGCTGGCAAGATCACTGCTTCTATGACTATCCGCCACTGCTAGAGTCGCTTTCAATTTGCCGGACAGTGCGTACGTCAGCCCGCCCTGGAACGTATAAGACTCATACCCTGAAACCGACCCACTCACCCGTACCTGCTCATAAATCGTAGCCAGCAAAGTGCTCAGCGCCGCCCCCAAAGGATAATTCACGCTCAATTGCGTACCCGTCGTGCTTTGCGTCCCACCGACACCTTGATGGCGTTTGTCCCAGTATCCGGTCAAACGCCAATCGGTCTCGACGAGGCGCCAATTATAGGCAAGCCGCGCCGTCTCTGAGCGGAACAAATTGCTGCTGATCTGCTGATCCACTCCAATCCCGAGATTGGGGTCGACACCCACCTGCGCCAATACCTGGCTGGTATTGGTAATCTCCGAGGCAAGATAAGCAGACATCTGCGAGTGCTGGCTCGATCGATAGTTCCAGGACAGATTCGCGAGATAGCCACCTCCAGAGCCGACATGCTCGCTGAGCACATCGGTAAATCCCAGATTGGCGATGAACGACATGCGCGGCGACAGACCTTGCAGCCCCACGAAATACCGCGCCATTGTGGTGCCCTGATAGACGCTCTCGTTGTATGTAGTGCGATTCAGATTGCTGTTCAAAGACAGCGAGAGCGGCAACGTCACCCGATAAGTCCAGGCCGCACCCAGCGTGTATTGCTGGTTATCGTAATCCGTCTTTTCGAAATAGAAATTATTGTACTGAGGCTTGAAGCTCAGTCGCTGACGCACATTGATCGGCAGCGAAGCACCAAGCCCAGTCGAGAATACATTGACACCCTGGAGATTGGTGGGAGTACCTGGCACCAGAGCATTGATAGGCTGGCGCGCATAGCTGTCTGAAGCAGACCAAACGAAGGAGTCTGGGCGTATCAACCACTCTGCAGCGCCAATGAAAGCAAACTGACGCTGGCTATCGTAGGAGTCGTTCTCATAATTGCGATAGAGCAGCGAGGTCTGAGCATTTGCGCGTAGCGCCCCCTCATTGCGAGCTGCGGATAACTGAAACAACGCAGTTTCGATCAAATCCTCGCGCTCGTTCTCAGACGTCAGCCTGGCGTTGTTGGTGTACTCCAAACCGCCAGCCGCACCGGCATCGAACTGCATGCCATAAGCTGCGCTTGCGCCACTGGTAAGCACTGCAAGCACGATGGCACGAAAACCCGATTGGAAAGCATGCATGTTCAAAACCACAGGTGCGCTGATCAGAACAAGCCCTCAGGCACCGAAATGACATCCCCTGGAGCCAGCGGCACATTGGTAGTCATGTCGGCTTTTTCCATGATGTCTCTGATGCGCAGATTGTAGGTTTTGACGACGCCATCGACCTTGCGATAGAGCTTGGCCCGATTCGCCGCGGCGAATTCGGTAACTCCACCAGCGTCGATGATTGCATCCACCACCGTAATGCCACGGCGATAAGGCACAGACAGATTCTTCTGCACGGCACCGGTCACTCGGATGTGAGACAGGAATTCCCCGCTCTCGATCGAAGTCAGCACAACGGTGACCTGAGGCGAACGCACGAAGGCTGAAAGGCGCGACTCAATATCGCGCGCTAACTCCTGCGGCTCCCTGCCCGCGGCGCGCACATCTCCGACCAGAGGTACAGAAATGTTGCCATCGGGGCGAACCGGGACTTCTTCCGACAAATCTGGATTATTCCAGACGCTGACTTTGATCTTGTCCGATACGGCGATCTTATAGGTGCCGTCCTGTACGTAGGGTGTGAAAGCAACCTCCGGGGGCACTTGGGGCGCTCCCGCGCAAGCGGTCAAGCCCAGTATCGCAACAAACGCCAAAGCCGCGATTATCCAACGTCCCATTGATTTCAACTCCCCCAAGGCTCGTGAGCCACGCATCATGGTTGCCGCCTCTGACACTGTCAAGTATGACAGCCGGACTCGTGATATCGACCGATACATTTGGTATCCCGAGAAAATACTGCCGGATTATCGGCAAATAACATCATAAAAATTAGCGCTGTTAACGTACTAAACCCCAATCTTCATGGAAACCGGCATCAACTGAAAACATCTCCGCGTAACGCTCCCGTAATGGTATCGCACTGAGCAGAGAATCTACCGCACGCGGTCCCGTGAACGATGTGCTCCGCTGCATGTCATAGCCTGCGCTGATCGCGTGAGAGAGACGCGAAAAATGGAACCAAAATCACAGTTCTCTCGTGTCACTAGGGTTCGTTTTGCCACCTGGTAGACAACTCGAGCTCGACACAAGAGCTACTATGCGCAGCATGTCAAACAAGGACCGTAACAATATGCACTCGTTGCTGAGACGATCGTCCCGTCTCTTCATTACGCTAGCATTCGCTGCGCTGCTGTCGGCATGTAATACCGGCGGGACAACCTCCCAAAGCGAAGGCAACAACACCGCGGTCGGCGGCCTTTCGAACCATGCGCCCATCATTCAAGGAACGCCCACCACATCGATCGTCGCGGGCTCGGCATACAGCTTCCAGCCTGTCGCCACCGACCCAGATGAAGACACGCTCGTATTCAGCATCACCAACCAACCCGCTTGGGCCAGCTTCAACACCAGCACTGGACTCCTCAGCGGCACCCCGCAGAATGCAAACGTCGGCCTCTACACTGACATCACCATCAGCGCCAGTGA
>JAITWN010000131.1 GCA_031285245.1 Chromatiales bacterium
CGCGAAAACTTCATTGAATACATCGTTGGCGCTCGTATCGTCTCCCACTTTAAATACGAGCCGCAGATATTCGCGCGTTTCTTCACGCGTCAGTCGTGGCAGAGTAATTGGCGTGAACGCGGCGCGATATGCCGCGAACGAGGGCATCCGCGCGATATGCCGGCTCAGCTCATCTTGTGGTGCTGACAGCGCAAGACCAAGCCTGCCACCGCGGCGGCGCACTTCGCCATGCAACTCCAGCAGCGCACGCAGTGCGAACGAAGACAGGCACTGCGCATCATCGATGAGTATCAAAGGTATGGCATCACCGCTTCGCACCGTGATGCGCTCAACCAGCGCGCCCACATCGAAGATCGGGCCACCCGCCGCGCCGAAGCTTTGCGCGAGGCGCGCACTCAGCACGCCCTCGCCCGTGGGATAACGCAGCTCAAGGTGACAAACCGCAGCATTAGTGCGCGCGAGCTCGGCGAGAAAGACGGTTTTTCCAGCGCCGCTTTCACCTTCGATGATGAGCGCCGCACCATCAGCGAGCGCCGTGCGCACGGCTTCAAGCGCTGCGCCTAGCGCATTTGTTTCGAAGAAAAAACCGCCCCAGCACGCGCGTGCGGAGAGCAATGCCAGCGCATGGGCTCTTTCAGCCTCCACCGCCATTTTTGCCTCGGCCCGTGGCCTGATCGCTTCTTTGCCTGACATCTTCAGAAAACCCAACGCTATATTCAATCAATCCGCCGAGCGAGTCTGCTCTGTCTACAGCGGCGGCGTTTCAGTTTAAGCGAAAAGCAAACGCGCCAACAGCCGAAACCACCCGCGCGCATGATACATTCGTGCGATGAGATCGCTCATGGGCACATTCATTGTTCTGCTGGTGGTCGTCAATCCGATTGGCCTCGCGCCGATCTTCGCCGGCCTCACGCGCGGCCAAGACCGCACGCATCAACATCGCCAGGCATGGCATGCCACTTTGCTCGCGACGATCATCCTGATCACGTTCTTCATCAGTGGCGATACGCTGCTGCGGCTGCTCGGTATCGGCCTGCCAGCGTTTCGCATCGCAGGCGGTATGCTGCTCTTCCTGGTCGCCATCGATATGATCTTCGCGCGCGGCTCCGGCGTGCGCTCGACCACGCTGCGCGAGCGCGCCGAAGCCGCGCACAAGGAAGATGTTTCGGTTTTCCCGCTCGCCTTTCCGCTCATCTCAGGGCCGGGCGCGATTACTACAACGCTACTGATGGCAAACACCTGGAGCACGATACCGCAGTTCATCACGATACTACTGCTGTTGATACTGGTGCTGGGGCTCGCACTTCTCGCCATGCTGAGCTCGCCATGGATCATGCGTCTGCTCGGCGAAACCGGCACCAACGTCATCGGCCGTCTACTCGGTCTGATGCTGGCAGCGCTCGCCATTCAATACATGCTCGATGGTCTCGCCGACAGCTTCCCCGCGCTGATGATTCAGTCGTCATAACGAAGAGCCCTCACCGCATCATGAAATCGCGTAACCGCCTCGCAGATGAAACTAGCCCCTATCTGTTACAGCACGCTGACAATCCGCTCGACTGGCAGCCTTGGGGCGAAGCAGCGCTGGCGCAGGCGCGCCGCGAGGACAAACCGATTCTGCTTTCAATAGGCTATTCGGCTTGTCACTGGTGTCACGTCATGGCGCATGAGTCCTTCGAGCACGCGCCGACCGCCGAGCTGATGAATCATCTCTTCATCAATATCAAAGTCGATCGCGAAGAGCGGCCGGATATCGACCGCATTTATCAACGCGCGCTGCAATTGCTCACGCATCGCAGCGGCGGCTGGCCACTCACCATGGCACTCGATCCCGATACGCTTGCGCCTTTTTTCGGCGGAACTTATTTTCCGCGCGAAGCACGCTATGGATTACCTCCATTCAGTAGCGTGCTGAAACAAGTCGAAGCTTATTATCGCGAACACCGCGCGGATCTCGCGGCGCAAAGCGCAGCGCTAGTGGAAACGCTGCAATCGATGGACGCGCCAACCACCGCGCGTGATGATCCGCCGTCCGCCCTCGCGCTCGATATGGCGCGCCAGCAGCTGGAACATGCGTTCGATGAAATTCATGGCGGCTTCGGCGGTGCGCCAAAGTTTCCGCATCCACCCAACCTCACGCGCTTGCTGCGGCATAGCGCAATGATTCGTCGCCGCGGCCATGAGGATGCGTACGCGCTGCACATGGCGCGCTATACGCTGGCACGCATGGCCTCAAACGGCATTTACGATCAGCTCGGCGGCGGCTTCTGTCGTTACTCAGTCGATGCGCGCTGGATGATTCCGCATTTTGAAAAAATGCTTTATGACAACGCGCTGCTGCTGCCGCTTTATACCGACGTCTGGCAGATCAGCGGTGATGAGCGCTTCGCTAATATTGCGCGCGAAACCGCGGCCTGGATGCAGCGCGAAATGCAATCTCCCGCAGGCGGCTATTACTCTTCGCTCGATGCCGACAGCGAAGGCGAAGAGGGAAGCTTCTATGTGTGGACGCGCGATGAGGTACGCAGCCTGCTCAATGCGGATGAGTACGCAGTTTTCGAACAGCGCTTCGGTCTCGATCAGGAAGCCAACTTCGAAGGCCATTGGCATCTGTACTGCCGGCTCGATATCGACGAGATCGCGCAGGCACTCGATCGCCCCATACAAGATGTCGAGCATCTGCTCAGTAGCGCACGTGCGCGCCTGTTTGAACATCGTGCCCAGCGCGTCAGACCTGGCCTCGATGACAAGGTACTGACCGCCTGGAATGGTTTAGCAATTCGCGGCATGGCGATCGCCGCGCGTGCGCTCGGTGATGACGCCATGCTCTCTTGCGCCGAGCGCGCTGCTGATTTCGTGCGCCGGGAGCTGTGGCGTGATGATCGCTTGCTCGTAACCTGGAAAGAGGGTCGCGCGCAGCTTGATGCTTATCTCGATGATTACGCTTTCATGCTCGATGCCGAGCTCGAACTACTACAGACTGCGTGGCGCGATGAAGATCTAGCTTTCGCCATCACGCTCGCCGATGCGCTAATCGAGCGTTTTGAAGATCGCGAGCACGGCGGTTTTTATTTCACCGCGCACGATCACGAAACGCTGCTCTACCGACCAAAGACCTGGGCGGATGACGCGCTGCCTGCCGGCAATGCGATCGCAACGCGCGCGCTCCAGCGCCTTGGTCATCTGCTCGGCGAAACACGTTATCTCATTGCTGCTGAACGCGCGCTGCGCGCGGCCTGGCCGCAGATCGCGCAACTTGCCTACGCACATAACGCGATGCTCGATGCGCTCGAAGAATGGCTAGAACCACCGCAGATGGTGATATTGCGCGCACAGAGCGTGCCCCCCAGAGAATGGCTGCGTGCATGCCATGCGGATTACGCGCCGGCGCGCCTGGCCTTCGCGATTCCTGGAGACGCGCATGCGCTGCCTGGGCTATTGGCCGAACGTAAACCGCCGCAGGAAGGAACCCTCGCCTACGTCTGCACCGGAACGACATGCGGCTTGCCGGTGAAATCTCTCGATAAGTTGAAACAGATTCTGAGAGATAATGGTTCAAACTGAATCTAAGGGAAACCTCCGTCATTGCGAGGGGCGCTAGCTCTTATGGCGATGCAGGCGGGGCAATCCAGACAGCGTGTGGATTGCTTCGGCTTCGCCTCGCAATGACGAAGGTTTTCCAGAGGTTCTCTAAAACAACATCAGCACGCTCGCGTGCGCGAAGGAGAATTACATTGTCCCTGCCCAATCGACGCCTCGGCCTCGCGCTTTTTTTCCTGCTACCTTCGTTTCAATTGCTGCCATTTAGCGCGAACGCTGATGAAGGGGAAACGCTCAACCGAATCGAGTTCAATGTACAGGTACAGCGTGAAACGCAAAACGATCTCACCACCGCGGTGATGGTGGTGGAAAAAGAAAACGCCGATTCGGCTGCGCTCGCGCAGGACGTGAACAAAACCATGACGGAAGCGTTGAAGCAGGCCAAAACGCAGACGCAAGTGCGCGTACGCAGCGGCAATTACCGCAGCTATCCCATACAGGATGAGCGCCGCATCACGGGCTGGCGTGCTGAGCAGGAGATGATTCTGGAAAGCGAGGATGCAACCGCGCTGCACCGTCTGCTCGGCATTTTGCAAAACAAGCTGCTGCTACGCAGCATCGCCTATACGGTTTCACCCGAGCGTTCCGCTGCACTGGAGGATGGTCTTACCGCGGAGGCGCTCGATGCTTTCAAAGCACGCGCGACGCTGATTGCCGAGCGCCTCGGCGCGAAAAGCTACGACATCGTGCAGTTACGTCTTGATGGTGCAATGCCACCGCCCATGCCGATCATGCGCGCGCAAGCGATGCGGCTGCAGGACAGTGCCGCAGTTGCCGGCGAACCCGGAACGAGCCGGCTCACTTCCGGCGTGCAGGCGGTGATTCGTTTGAAATACTGACCGGCAGGGCTAAGACACCTCTGACAAACCTGCGTCATTGCGACGGTGAAGCCGAATCAATCCACATAGCCGTGTCTGAATTGCAACGAGGTCAATAGCTGTCTGGCGCTCCTCGCAGTGACGATGCAGGTTTTTCAGATTTTCCCTAACTAAAGTCTATCGTCCAACCAGCGCGCAGCAGCAGTCCACAAACTAGGCTCGCCGCCACAAGCGCGATCGATCGTAACCACCAACGCTTGATCGCTTTCAGTCAACGGCGGTCGCGGGCTCGCGCGCGTGATCAACCCACTTTGAGTTTTGTAGACGCGATAGAGCATGGTGGTATCGATGTCGTGATACGTCGAGCTGCCATAACTCGCATCGAGCAGAAAATTGAAGCGTCCGAGAGAATCCGCAAGCCCGACCAGATCAAACGCCGTATCGCGCGGCAGCTCGTAGGCGATTGGATGTTCCGCGTTCTGGCGCCGGATATCGCGATAACGGCCTTCGATACGATCGAGGCGATACATCGCATTTAATCCAAACAGATTCGCCCATGGTTTCCACTTCACGAATTCAGCATCGATGCGCCACTGATCGCCATCGAGCTGGTAGAGCTCGACGCGACACAGATCACCTGTTGCCACACTGGCACGATAACGATCAGCACCGATGCGCTCGAAATCGAGCTCGGCGATTAGCTCTTCATGCGTGAGGCGGTTATAGGTGTATAGCCAAGATGAAAACAGCAGCGCCAGCGCAAAGCCTGCGAACAGTAAAGGTAAGATGGAAAACTTGAGCAAACGCTTCATAACAAGATCATGACCTGAAAAATCAGCAGCGGCTGTGCCTGGCTTCGCGTTTCCTCAGTGAAGCTTTTATCGCACGCGCCCTTCTATGTCTACGCTCCAAAAATTAGTGATGACCGATAAATCATAGGTTGGGCTGAACAAAGCGAAGCCCAACCTATGACTAAACGCACTGCGGGCTACCTTCCTCACGCCATCTGCGCGATGGTCTTGCGGAAACGCCATAATGAAAACACAAAGAACACTGTGCCGATGAGCAGCAGCCAGAGCAACTGCTTCCACACCACATCAATGCCCGCGCCGCGGAACAATATCGCCTGACCGAGCTCGACGAAATGCGTGGTGGGCGCGACCAGCATGACGTTCTGCACCAACGCCGGCATGCTCTCACGCGGCGTCGCGCCACCGGAAAGCATTTGCAGCGGCATGATCACCAGCACCACCAACATGCCGAATTGCGGCATGCTGCGCGCGATCGTCGCAAGGAAAATAGCCATCGAATTAGTCGCAAAGAGCAGAAGCGCTGCGCCGGTGAAGAAGAGCGGCAGCGAGCCGGCGATCGGTACATGCAGCGCGCCTTGCACCACCAGCTTGATCGACAGCGCCGAGGCGAGCAGAACCACCAGTCCCATCGCCCACACCTTCGCCAGCATGATCTCGGCCGGTGTGACCGGCATCACCAGCAAGTGTTCGACCGTGCCGTGCTCACGTTCGCGGATCAGCGCTGCGCCGGTGAGGATGATCGACAGCATGGTGATCTGATTGATGATCTGTGACAGACTGCCAAACCAGGATTTATTCAGCGTGGGATTGAAACGTGCGCGCACTTCGAGATCAACCGCTGGCGTACTACTCTGACGATAGCGATTCACGAACTCGGTGATCTCGCCCATGGTGATCTGCTGGATATAACCGCTACCAAGAAACGCCTGCGACATGCGCGTGGCGTCGGTATTGAGCTGAATCTGCGCCATACGCCCGGCGAGCACGTCCTGCTGAAAGCGCGGCGGAATGACCATGACGAAAGTGTAAATGCCAGCATCCAGGCCAGCGTCAACCTGATCGTTGGAGATCATTGTCGGCTTACCGAACGACGGCGGATAAAACGCCGAGACGATGCGTGCGGAAAGCTGCGACTGATCTTCATCGACGATGGCGAGTGGCGCATTTTGCAGCGTCTCAGGCATCGCCGTGGCAGCGGTGTAAATGGAGAAAGTAAAAGCGAACACGATCAACACCAGCATGATCGGATCACGCCACAAGCTCCACAGCTCTTTGACGCCGAGGCGGTAGATGTTTTCGAGTGTGCGCTTCATTTTTCCTGCTTCTTCAACATCATGATCGCAAGCCCTAGAATGACAGGCACTGAAAGCGCGAGCGGCCACAGGGAACTGCGCAGATCGTGAAAATCGAGCGCCTTGTTGAATACCCCACGACTAATGGTGAACATGTGGCTCGCGGGATAGATCTGGCCGATGATGCGCCCAGCGCCTTCGAGGGAAGATACCGGATCGATCATGCCGCCGAACTGCGTGGCCGGCAGCATGGTGCCGATCATGGCGAAGAAGAGCGCAGCGATCTGGCTCTTGGTAACGGCGGATGCGAGCAAACCCATGCCGGTCGCAGCAAAACAGAACAGCAACGCCGCGAGCGCCAGCGTGAGAAAGCTGCCGGTAATCGGCACATCAAACAGCGTAATCGCCATCAGCACCATGAGCAGAAAATTGAGCATCGCGAGGCCGACATACGGTAGCTGTTTGCCGAGCATGAATTCCGTGCGCGTAGCCGGCGTGACATAGAGATTGATGATCGAGCCCATCTCTTTTTCACGCACCACCGCGAGCGCGGTGAGCATGGCAGGGAACATGAGCAGGAGCAGCGGAATCACTGCGGGCACCATCGCCGGCAGACTCGCAACATCCGGGTTATAACGAAAACGGCTTTCCACCGAGATCTGCGACACGCCTGATGCACCGGTACGCTTTCGCGCCTGATCGGTGAGCCAGTGTTGATGCATGCCAATCAGATAACCTTGCACAGTTTCAGCGCGCTGCGGCATCGCGCCATCGAACCAAGCGCCGATCGCAACCGGCGTACCACGCAGCACGTCGCGTCCGAAGCCAGGAGGAATCTCGATCGCGAGTGCCAGCTCGCCGCTGCGCATGCGTCGATCCATGTCGTCGTAATCTTTGAGCGGCGAACGTTCAACGAAATAAGTTGAGCCAGAAATATCCAGTTGGTAACTCTGGCTAATCGTGCTCTGATCACGATCGAGCACTGCATAGGTCAGATTATTCACATCCGTGCTGATGCCAAAGCCCATCACTAACATCAGAATCAGCGAACCACCGAGCGCCATCGTCGCGCGCACCGGATCGCGCCACACTTCCAAAGCTTCACGCCAGACGTAGCTGAAGAGACGTTGGAAGGAGAAGCGTGGGGGCGCTGCAGATCGGCGGGAGATTGGGAGGGGATTGATTGCGGTGTTCGCCGCAGGCACGGACTGATCAGCCTGCGCATTCTCTCCCCCCTCCGCCTCCAACAAATACCCAATGAATGCTTCTTCCAGTGTCGCTGCACCACGCTTGGCAACGAGATTTGCGGGCGCGTCGCTATCAAGCACTTTGCCTGCATGCATCATCGACATGCGGTCGCAGCGCTGCGCTTCATTCATGAAATGCGTGGAGATAAAAATGGTAACGTGATCACGGCGCGACAGCTCCACCAGCAAGCGCCAGAAGGCATCGCGCGCGACCGGATCAACACCTGAAGTTGGTTCATCGAGAATCAGCAGCTCAGGCTTGTGCACCATCGCTACCGCGAGCGACAAGCGCTGACGCATGCCAAGCGGTAAGGATTCAGGCAATTCATTCTGCACATGTGTCAGCTCGAAGCGCTCAGACATCTCGCGCACGCGGGTATCAATCTCAGCACCTGGCACGTGAAACAAGCGTGCATGCAGCACCAGATTCTGACGCACGGTGAGTTCGCCGTAGAGCGAAAACGCCTGCGACATATAGCCCACGCGCCGTCGCGTCGCCATGTCATGCGGGTCGACTTCATGACCGAACAGCCAGGCGCGGCCCGAAGTTGCGGGCAAAAGACCGGTGAGCATTTTCATCGTGGTCGTTTTGCCGCAGCCATTACTGCCGAGAAAACCGAAGATCTCGCCGCGCCGGATGCGAAAGCTCACATTATCGACCGCGGTGAAATCACCGAAGCGCATCGTCAGCCCCTGCGCTTCGATGGCGATGTCATCTTCACCGCTCGCAGGCAATGGCGGGATCGCCACCGGTGCGTAACCGCGTTTTCTCTCTTCGGGCAGCAGCTCGATATAAGCAGCTTCCAGCGACTGACTGTGCGTGCGTGCCAGCAACTCTGCCGGTGTGCCGGTTGCACTCACGCGCCCTGCATCCATCACCAGCAGCCAGTCGAAGCCTTGCGCTTCGTCCATGTAGGCCGTCGCCACGATCACGCTCAAACCGGGATATTGCTGGCGAATACGATTGATCAACGACCAGAACTGCGAACGCGCGAGCGGATCAACGCCCGTGGTGGGCTCATCGAGAATGAGCAGATCAGGATCATGAATCAGCGCGCAGCAGAGGCCAAGCTTCTGCTTCATGCCACCCGACAGCTTGCCCGCCGGGCGCGAGAGAAAATTATTGAGACCGGTGCTACGCGTCAGCTCATCGATGCGACGTCGACGCTCTGCGGCGTCATGGCCAAACAAGCGTGCAAAGAATTGCAGATTCTCTTCTACTGAAAGCGTCGGATAGAGATTCTTGCCGAGACCCTGCGGCATATACGCGATACGAGGACACACGCGCTCACGGTGACTGCGCTCGCTCATGTCACCGCCCAACACTTCGACGCGCCCTTCCTGCACCGCGCGTGCACCGGAGATCAGCGATAACAGACTGGATTTACCGACACCATCAGGGCCGATCAACCCGACCATCTGGCCCGATGGAAGATCGAGATCCACGCCATCGACAGCAACAGTTTTGCCGTAATGCAGACGCACACCTTGCAGGCGAACTACGGCGGAAGGCATCTCCCTCACCGCACCTGCACCAAATTACTCAGCTCCGGCGGCCAAGGCTGCTGAGCATCCAATCTGATCCACGCGACGCCGGGCAAGCCCGTCTTTACCTGATCCAAACGGCTTTTGAGCAGCGCCTCATCAATGCGCGCGCGCACGCGGAACATTAGTTTCTGACGTTCGCTCGCAGTCTCAACCGTTTTCGGCGTGAACTGCGCGGTGTTGGCGACGAAACCCACCTGTGCGGGAACGGCGACCTGAGGCGCAACATCGAGCACGATGCGCACTTCAGTGCCGAAGGCGATGCGACCCGCCACCGACTCAGGCACGAAGAACGTCATGTAGACGTCAGACAGATCGACCAGATTCAGCACGCGTCCACCGGCTGCCAACACTTCACCCGGCTGAGCCAAACGAAACTGGATGCGACCATCACGCGGCGCTTTGAGTTCGCTGTCCGCGAGATCGGCGTCGATGCGTTCGATCGTCGCCGATGCCGCTTTTACCGTCGCCTCAGCACCAATGCGCGCAGCCTCGGCTGCCCGCACCGCAGCTTCCACGGCGCTGACCTGCGCCTTTGCCGCTTCCACCGCAGCCTTGGCATTGCGAGCGCTAGCGCGGTCATCATCGAGCGTCTGCATCGATGATGCGCCTTTCTTCGCCAGCTCTTCCGAACGCGCCAAGCGACGCTGCGCAGCATCGAGCTCACTTTCACGCTGCGCGATCTGCGCCTGCGCCACCGCACGGTTGCCTTCCTGCGCTGCCACCTGCGCCTGTGCCTGCGCGACGCTGGTGAGCGCCTGTTGATGCACGGCCTGCGCTTCGCGCGCCTGCGCATTCAGCGTATCGATCTGCATGCGCGCGAGCACCTGCCCGGCTTTCACGAAATCGCCTTCACGCACCAGAATCTCATCGACCCGACCACCGAGCTTAGTTGCGACATCGACTTCAGTCGCCTCGATGCGGCCATTACCACTGACGAAGCCTTCTCCCGGCCCCGTGTGCCCGCTGTTTTTCCAAGCCCATACGCCAAAAACGATCAAGGCAACCAGTACCAGCAAGGGCGTCAGTTTTTTCTTCATCATCATGTGATCTCGGTTGTGTGCCGTGGTGCGTTTCTTACGCGAACTATCGCTGCGAAACTAGAGAAAAACTATGTGATCTACAATGAATATTCTAGGCAGATTAGTAAAGCTGCGATTTGTGACAACGATTTCATTACCCTCTCCCCTGCCCATCTCCCACAAATGGGCTGTCTCTTAATCACAGGTCGTAGGTTTAAGCCCTACACAGCCCGCCAAGATCAAGCGCTCAAAGGCTGCCGGTCAAAGCCTCAACCAGTGGGCGACTAAGGTGCTGACAATGGCGATCCGCCACAGGTGAGCCGTCAGCAATCATTTTCAGCAGACAGCACTTGTGGGAAAGGGTGACCGGAGGGCGGGAGAGAGAAGGCATAGCGATCCGCCAACAAACAACATCAGCGTCGCGCTGCTATTCATATAGCCAAAACAGCGCGCTCACCGTTCGGCATTAGGCGCGTATCAATGCCCGCGCCTATACCATCAAGGAAGGAAACGTCGATCTCGTGTTATCAAAAATTCGAGCCGAAACTCGCGTGATAACGTGCGCGGAAGTCCGCCATGGTGAAGCGGTGGTTTTGCGTGCCGGCGGTTTCGATTTTGATGGCGCCGATGAGGGAGGCGATGCGGCCGGTGGTGGCTAGGTCGAAGCCTTTCATCAAGCCGTAGAGCAAGCCAGCGCGATAGGAATCGCCGCAGCCGGTGGGGTCGGTGACTTTCGTTGCTTGCACGGGCGGGATGTCAGTGACGCCGTCGCGGGTGTAGATGCGTGAACCTTGCGCGCCGCGCGTTACGAATACGGCTTTCACTTGCTTGGCGATTTGCTCGGCGGAAAGTCCGGTGCGTTCTTGCACGAGCTGCGCTTCGTAAGCGTTCACGGTGAGATAACTTGCCTGCGCGAGGAAGCCGCGCAGATCATCGCCGTCAAACATCGGCAGGCCCTGGCCTGGATCGAAGATGAACGGGATGCCGGCGTCCTTGAACTGCTGCGCGTGCTGGATCATGCCATCGCGACCATCAGGCGAGACGATGCCGAGTGTGATGCCGCGATTGGCCGGCACTTTGTTTTCATGCGCAAGCATCATCGCACCGGGATGAAACGCAGTGATCTGGTTGTCGTCGAGATCGGTGGTGATATAGGCCTGCGCGGTGTAGTGCTGCTCACATACGCGCAGCAATTCGCGGCTGATGCCGTTCTGGTCCATCCAGCGCGCATAGGGCTCGAAGTCTTTGCCGACGGTGCCCATCGGTATGCCATCGCCTTCGAGCAGTCGCAGGTTGTAAGCAATGTTGCCCGCGCAGCCGCCGAACTCGCGGCGCATCTCGGGCACCATGAACGAAACATTCAGCATGTGGATCTTGTCTGGCAAGATGTGACGCTTGAAGCGATCGGGAAACAGCATGATCGAATCATAGGCAAACGAACCACAGATCAGTGCAGTCACTTGCGGTCTCCCTTGTAAGCCAGATCGAGCTCACGCGCCGCGCGCACATCATCGAGACGACGCACTGGCAATGTGTAGGGCGCGCCTTTGACAAGCGCGGGTTCGGTTTCTGCTTCCTTGCGAATGCCTGCCATCGCAGTGATGAAAGCATCCAGCGTTTCTTTGTCCTCGGTCTCCGTCGGCTCGATCAGGAAACACTCCGGCACCAGCAGCGGGAAATACGTAGTTGGTGCATGGAAGCCGTTATCGAGTAGACGCTTGGCGAAATCCATCGCGTTGACGCCAAACTGCTTGGCTTCGCGGCGCAGCGTGACAATGAATTCATGCGTTGCACGACGCTCGGGGAACGCAAGTTCGAAACCACGCTCGCGCAAGCGCGCAGCCATGTAGTTGGCGTTGAGCGTGGAGAATTCCGCCACGCGCTGCATGCCCGCGACGCCAAGCATGCGTGCATAAATATAAGCGCGTAGCAAAATGCCGGCATTGCCTGCAAACGCAGACAAGCGACCGATGGTCTGCGGACAATCTTTTTCCGTGAGCCAGCGATAGTGATCGTTTTCTTTCGCCACCATCGGCACCGGCAGGAAAGGCCGCAAACGTTCACTCACGCCGACCGGACCTGCGCCCGGGCCACCACCACCATGCGGCGTGGAGAAAGTTTTGTGCAGATTGAGATGCACGACATCAAAGCCCATGTCACCCGGCAGCACTTTGCCGAGAATGGCGTTGAGGTTCGCGCCATCGTAATAGAGCAAGCCACCGGCTTCATGCACGATGCCGGCGATTTCCTTGATGCGACGTTCGAACACGCCGAGCGTTGAAGGATTGGTCAACATCAACCCGGCGGTTTGCGGACCAACGGCTTTGCGCAGCGCTTCGACATCGACATCGCCGTCCGCATTGGTCGGAATCTCGCGCGTCTTGAAACCGCACATCACGGCGGTCGCAGGATTGGTGCCGTGCGCTGCATCGGGCACGAGAATTTCAGTACGCGCGACATCGCCACGCGCGAGGTGATATGCGCGCATCATCGCTACACCAGCGAACTCACCCTGCGCGCCGGCCATCGGCGTCAGCGAAACCGCTTTCATGCCGGTAACAGCTTTGAGGATTTCCTGCAGATCATAGAGGCAAGCGAGGAAACCCTGGCTGAAGCGTTCGGGAGCGTACGGATGACGGCCAGCAAAACCCGGCAACGCCGCGAGCTTGTTACAAGCGCGCGGGTTGTATTTCATCGTGCACGAACCGAGCGGATAGAAATGCGTGTCGATGGAAAAATTTTTGCGCGACAGCCGCGTGTAGTGACGAACGGCTTGCAGCTCGGAAACCTCGGGCAGTGCAGGCAAGTCTTTGCGCAAAAATTCTGCCGGCAGATCGGCAGCCTCAGCTACGCTCTGCGCTGCGGTTTGCACGGCGGGCGTTTGGCCAAGCGCGCGTCTACCGGGACGGGAATGCTCGAATATCAACTGACTCATGGCGGCTCGCCACTCCTGTCGGTTTAGTGTGAGGCCGCGAATAACGCGGTCTCGTCATCAATTTGAATACTGATTCGCTGAGCACTTAACAAATTGTTTTTTTGAAAGCGTTACTAGCCGTTTTTTTTCCTATCCCGCCCTTCGAGCACGCTCTCCCACTTGTGGGGAGAGCGTAGCGAGGGGGGGGCGAAGCCGGTTAGGACGGAAGTTTTTTCAGACCTTCCCTAACACGCGACGCAGCGCGCTGACGTAGCGCTCGATATCTTCCGCAGTACGCGTCTCGGTAGCGCAAACGAGCAGCGCTTCGCCAAGCTCGGGGTAATCCGCTTTGAGCGCATAACCGCCGAGGATATTTTCCGCAGCCAGCCCTTCGAGTACATCTGCTACCGGCTTGCCTTGTACACGCACCACGACTTCGTGGAAGAACGGGCGCGCGAACGCGCGCTCGACACCTAGCACGGCGCTCAGCCTTTCAACCAGCGCGCGCGTATTGGCGTGCGAGGTCAGCGCAACTTCACGCAGGCCCTGCGTGCCCAGCATCGCCATGTATTGCGTGGCGGCGGTGACCATCAGGCCCTGATTGGTGCAAATGTTGGAAGTCGCTTTGGAACGGCGAATATGTTGCTCACGTGCCTGTAAGGTGAGCGCATAGCCAGGCTTGCCATCGAGATCCACGGTGCGACCCACGATGCGCCCTGGCATCTGACGCGCGTGTTCCATGCGACAGCACATGAAGCCGAAGTAAGGTCCACCCGAAGAAAGCGGAATACCGAGCGGTTGGCCTTCGCCGCAAGCGATGTCAGCGCCATCTTTACCCCAGGCGCCCGGCGGTTGCAGCAGTGCGAGCGACGTTGGATTGACTACGCCAACTACCAGCATACCGTGCTGATGCGCCCAGTCAGTGAGTGCATCGGCATCTTCGAGCGCGCCGAAGAAATTGGGCTGTTGCACGATCAGCGCTGCGGCTTCACCAGGCGTACCGAGTTGCGCGACATCGACGACGCCGGTTTTGGCATCAAAACCGATGCTATCGATCGTGATGCCCTGCGCAGCGACGATCGCTTCCGCAACCTGGCGATATACCGGATTCACCGTGCGCGGGATCAGCACGCGCCGACTCTTCGAGGTGCGATTGGCGCGCACCGCCATCAACACCGCTTCGGCGAGCGCAGAGGCGCCGTCGTAAAGTGAAGCATTGGAGACATCGAGCGCGGTCAGCCGCGTCATCATGGTCTGAAACTCGTAGATGAGTTGCAGCGTACCCTGACTGGCTTCAGCTTGGTACGGTGTGTACGCGGAATAAAATTCACCGCGCGACGCCACTTCCCAGATGGCCGCGGGCACGTGATGCTCGTAAGCACCGGCGCCGATGAAGCAGAGCGGTGCGCCACACTCAGCAGCGCGTGCACTCATCAAACGCGATACCGCCATTTCAGACAAACCGGCAGGCACGCCGGAAAGACTACGCGCACGCAGCTCAGATGGAATTTCATCGAAGAGCGCATCGATGCTGCCCGCGCCAATGGCAGCGAGCATGTCGCGGACTTCTTCCTCGGTATGCGGAATGAAAGGCATGGACGTTGATC
>JAITWN010000150.1 GCA_031285245.1 Chromatiales bacterium
TCAGAACAACCGGCGCGAGCTACGCGCTGCCTGAAGGCGATCTCAGCCTTACTCTACGTGATAGCGCTCGCACCATAAACGCGCGCATCGCTGCTGCCAGCGAAGAGCAAGAGTAATACTGGGAGTGAAAGTTTGATAATGAGATTTCGACCCATGGTTCGCCGCCTCATTCGGCGCGCGGCATGGAGTCTGGCGCTGTCTTTGAGTGCTGCCAGTCTGCATGCTGCGCCCGCTGACACCGTTTATCCGGAACTACTCGGCGGCGTCTGCGCCGATCTGCATCGCATCACTGCCGCCGCTACGCCCTCTCTCGCCGGCAAGGAACTGCTGCTTCAGGAGGCCGAACGTCTCACTCTTGCACCTGAGACGCGCGCGCTCCTCACCGAGCGCCTGCGCAACAACGCCTTCACCATCGCTGAAAATCAGCTGTGGGCGCCGTTTGAATCATTCGACATCGCGCTGCAATCACGCAGCGTTGAAGCCGGCGCGCTCAAAATGAAATTCTCGACGCAGCGCTATGGCGAATACGGCAAGCTGCTGCACGGTCTCGCACCAAAAGCGCAGGACACCATCCGCCGCGCCGCGCTCACCATCCTCGCCGAATCAGGACAGCTTCCGGAAATACTCGCGTTCGACAATGACCGCGTACGCTTCATGTACCGCGAAGCCTGCCTAGTGAATGATGCACCCGGTCTGATGACAGCTTTCATTCAGGGACGTTGGCGCGATCTCGATTTGGGCACTGACATCCTCGGGCTAACGCACTCCATGCGCCCAGAACAGGCAACGCTCAGCGATCCACAACTTGCGTTCTCTTCATCGGGCGTAGAGGTCGTGCGCCTGCGCCGAACGCAAATCGAACGCGCGTTTGCAGATCCTGCTGCCGGCGATTTACTGCGCGCCATTCACAGTGAAATCCTCAACCTCGTTGCATCACCAGCGCAGATGGAAGCGCATTTACGCGCATTGGTTGCGCTCTTTCAGCACGCTTACGGCATCGATCCGGTGCAACTCGAATTCGATATCGAACCGGCAACGAGCGGCGGCTCCGGTTACTACTTCGACAGTCAGCGCAGCTACGTCTTTCACTATCAGCGTTTCATTCAAAAGCTCGATCGTCTGGTCGCACGCGAAAAACTCGACCTGAGGCTTGCCGCTGATCGCGCACTCGCCGCAGATGAAATGTTTGGTGAGCTGATCGACAATGCCGCGCACGAGCTCGCGCATGCCGCGCAATACCAATCGATCGAGCGCTTAATACATGCACCGAGTGACATCGATCAGGCGCTACGCGCACGCATCGCGGATTATCAGAAGAACAGCCGCTACAAAAATACCGCTTGGGAATCACACACACTGATCGGCCTGCTCGGCGATGCGGACTACGATCGCTACCGCCATCAACCGCTCGAAGAAGATGCCTGGGCGATCGGCGGCGAGGCGCGCGCACTCGCCTTCAAGCTGGTAACACCACGCGCTACGCCAGAGCAAACAGCTGCCACACTCGTTCAAGCAATATCACCGACGATCAGGTCGAAGTAATGCTACGGCAGAGCGACCCCTATGACAGGCTAGCATCCCTGCCACAGGGATCCGCTCTTGATCAAGCGACAAGCGTCAAACTAGCGCAGCATCTAGCGTGATCTCAACCCCGGCAATAGCGCGAGAAATCGGGCAATCGACCTTAGCCGCTTCGGCATAACGGAGAAAACCCGCCTGATCGAGTCCGGGCACCCTGGCTTTACAGATCAGATGACTACCGCTGATCGAAAAACCTTCCCCGCTCTTTCTCGGCGCGAGCGTAAC
Source organism: Chromatiales bacterium (assembly GCA_031285245.1). GTDB lineage: Bacteria > Pseudomonadota > Gammaproteobacteria > SZUA-140 > SZUA-140 > JAITWN01. Next base: position 1,807 of record JAITWN010000150.1, read on the forward strand.
TTCAGCAATAGCATCAACATAAACTGGCGCAAAACCCGCCTGCTCCAGCGTGTAAGTAAGCGCCATCGCAAAGCAACCGGCATGCGCCGCCCCAAGCAGCTCCTCCGGGTTCGTACCCTTACCGTCTTCAAAGCGTGACGCGAATGAATAGGACGAGCGCAGCGCCCGGCTGCCCGTCTCGACCTGACCACCACCCTTGCTCAGACTTCCTTCCCAGCGTGCGTGCGCCTTACGTGTCAACATCTCTCACCTCCATGTGAATGTCTGCCTGACATCATAGTCCCGCTATCAACTCATCAGAATGATGCATTCGCATGCCGACCGCAGCAGATGCACGTCAAAAAAATAGAAGCGTGAGGAACTGCCAACCTACGATCTAACTTTCCATAATGCTAAGGGGCGCTCGAAGTCGCCTCGACTGCCCCACCACCACCCAGTGCTCTATACACCGCGATGAACTGCGCCTGCACCCTGCCCTCGCTCGACACCACATCACGCCGCGCTTGGATATCCAGACGCTGCGCATCGATGACGCTCAGAAAATCGGTCAAACCCGCGCGCTCCCTCGCCTGCGTCAGTCGATACCGCCGCGCGCGCCCTGCGACTCGATGACCTGCACTAGATCCAGGTAACTCGCCTCTTCACTGCCGAGCCCCAGCCCCCTCACTCCCACTCAATCGTAGCTGGCGGCTTACTAGAAACGTCATAAGTCACACGCGATATCCCACGCACTTCATTAATGATGCGATTAGATACACGTTCGAGGAGTTCATATGGGAGATGTGCCCAGCGGGCGGTCATGAAGTCGATGGTTTCTACTGCGCGCAAAGCTACGACGTATTCGTAGCGGCGTTCGTCGCCCATGACGCCGACGGATTTTACGGGGAGGAAGACGGTGAAGGCTTGGCTTACTTTGTCGTACCAGCCGTTTGCGCGTAGTTCTTCGATGAAGATGGCGTCGGCTTCGCGCAGTTGGTCGGCGTATTCTTTTTTCACTTCGCCGAGGATGCGTACACCTAGGCCTGGGCCGGGGAAGGGGTGGCGGTAGATCATGTCGGAAGGTAGGCCGAGTTCGATGCCGATGCGGCGCACTTCGTCTTTGAAGAGTTCGCGCAGGGGTTCGACGAGGCCGAGTTTCATGTCTTCGGGCAAGCCGCCGACGTTGTGATGCGATTTGATGACGACGGCTTTGCCGTTTTTGGATGCGGCGGATTCGATGACGTCAGGATAAATCGTGCCTTGCGCGAGCCAGCGCGCGCGCGGCAGTTTGGCGGCTTCTTCTTCGAAGACTTCGATGAAAATGCGGCCGATGATTTTGCGTTTCTGCTCTGGATCAGCGACGCCTTTGAGCGCGCTGAGGAAACGATCTTCGGCGTTGATGCGGATAACTTTCACGCCCATGTGCTGGGCGAATATCGCCATCACTTGATTGCCTTCATGCAAACGCAGCAAACCAGTATCGACAAAAATACAGGTGAGCTGATCGCCGATCGCTTGATGCAGCAGCGCTGCAACTACCGATGAATCAACGCCACCTGACAAACCGAGGATGACTTCATCGCGACCAACGCGCGTGCGCGTCTGCGTGATCAGGTCTTCGATGATGCTGCCTGCGGTCCACAAATTCGCGCAGCCGCATATGCCGTGCACGAAGCGCTCGATAATGCGCTGGCCCTGGCGCGTATGCGTGACTTCAGGATGAAACTGCACTCCGTAGAAATGACGCGTTTCATCGGCCATGGCAGCGATCGGCGCGTTGTCCGTGCTTGCCATCAGTTTGAAGCCTTGCGGCAAACTGGTGACATGATCGCCATGACTCATCCACACATCGAGCATGCCGTAGCCTTCAGGCGTGGTGTGATCTTCGATGTCGCGCAGCAAACGCGTGTGACCACGGGCACGCACCTGCGCATAGCCGAATTCGCGATGACGCGCGCTCTCGACCGCGCCGCCTAGCTGCGCCGCCATGGTCTGCATGCCGTAGCAGATGCCGAGCACCGGCACACCGAGATTGAACACCAATGTCGGCGCGCGACCGGTATCAGCAGCAGTGACAGTATCCGGTCCACCCGAAAGAATGATGCCGCGCGGTGCAAACTCGCGAATGAATTCATCGCTCGCATCCCAAGGATGAATTTCGCTATACACGCCCACTTCACGCACGCGCCGCGCGATGAGCTGGGTATACTGCGAACCAAAATCGAGGATGAGGATGCGATCAGCGTGAATGTTTCGGTCGGTCAAAGCGACGTACCTGAGTGAAGTGAGGATAGCGAAAGCGCGATCAGCCCGGATCAACTCCGGGCTCAATCGACAGCATCAATCGATGCGATAGTTGGGCGCTTCTTTGGTGATATTGACGTCGTGCACATGGCTTTCACGCATGCCGGCGGTGGTGATGCGCACGAACTGCGGACGCGTGCGCATCTCGTCAATATCACGCGAGCCGGTATAGCCCATGCTCGCGCGCAAGCCACCGATGAGCTGATGCATGATGGCAATGACCGAGCCTTTGTAAGGCACGCGGCCTTCAATGCCTTCAGGCACTAGTTTTTCAACCGGTGATCCAGCTTCCTGGAAATAGCGATCAGCGGAGCTGTACGCATCGGCCATGGCGCCGAGCGAACCCATGCCGCGATACGCTTTGTAGGAGCGGCCTTGATAGAGCTCAACTTCACCCGGCGATTCTTCGGTGCCAGCAAACATGCTGCCAATCATCACCGAATGCGCACCGGCAACGATCGCCTTGGCAAGATCACCCGAGAAGCGAATGCCACCATCGGCAATCAACGGCACGCCAGTATCACGTAGCGCGTCGGAAACATTGGCGATCGCGGTAATCTGCGGCACACCAACGCCCGTCACGATGCGCGTAGTGCAGATCGAGCCCGGACCGATGCCGACCTTGACTGCATCCGCGCCCGCATCGACCAGCGCGCGCGCGGCGGCAGCGGTTGCGATGTTGCCACCGATGACTTGAATATCAGGATAGCTCTGCTTGATCTCGCGCACTTTATCGAGCACGCGCTGCGAATGACCATGCGCGGTGTCAACGACGATGACATCGACGCCCGCTGCAACCAGCGCTTCAACGCGCCCATCATCAGCCGTGCCAACCGCTGCGCCAACGCGCAAACGACCCAAGCTGTCTTTGCACGCGCGCGGGAAATCGGTGGACTTCTGAATATCTTTGACCGTGATCAAACCGCGCAGCGCGAAGATGTCGTTGACCACCAACACCTTCTCGATGCGATGCTGATGTAGCAAGCTGATGATCTCGCCACGCTCGGCGCCTTCGCGCACGGTGACCAGACGATCATGCGGTGTCATGATGGTGGAGACTGGCTGATCAAGTCGCGTCTCAAAGCGCAGATCGCGACTGGTGACGATGCCGACGAGCTTGTCACCTTCCACCACTGGCACGCCGGAGATTTCGTTGTCGCGCGTGATTTCCATCACTTCGCGAATACTGGTGCGTGGATTGACGGTGATCGGATCTTTGATGACGCCGCTTTCGAATTTCTTGACCTTGCTAACTTCCTGCGCCTGCTGCTCAGCGGCCATGTTCTTGTGAATGATGCCGATGCCGCCTTCTTGCGCGAGTGCGATGGCGAGGCGCGCTTCGGTCACCGTATCCATGGCGGAGGAAACGATGGGAACATTGAGGCGGATGCTGCGGGTCAACTGTGTTCCAAGATCGACCTCGCGCGGCAGAACAACTGAGTGATCAGGCACCAGCAACACATCATCGAAAGTAAGAGCGTCCTGCGCGATTCTCATGGGGGTCTGCCTGCGGGTAAATTTGCGCATTATAGAAGATCCGGCCAGCGCTGGTAAACCTTTCAAGTCCATGGAATAATTGGCTCTTTTTCCGCAGCATGGTAATCAGCCACGGTAATGAGCGCCGACGGATACACTCGCCTAGGGCTCCCGCTTTCCGCGCCCGACCGAGAGATCTACACCGTGGCGCGGCTCAACTTCGAAGCCTGCGCGCTGCTGGAAAACACCTTCCCCTCGGTGTGGGTCGAAGGCGAGCTTTCCAACCTCGCCTCCCCCTCCTCCGGCCATCTTTATTTCTCGCTCAAAGACGCCTCAGCGCAGGTGCGCTGCGCGATGTTTCGCAATCGCCGCCAGTTGCTGCGTTTTCGCCCGGCGGACGGCGCGCATGTGCTCCTGCGCGGTCGCATCAGCCTGTATCAGCCGCGCGGTGACTATCAGCTCATCGTCGAGCACATGGAAGAAGCAGGCGACGGCGCCTTGCAGCGCGCATTCGAAGAACTCAAAGCGCGACTCGCGACTGAAGGATTGTTCGATGAAGCGCGCAAGCGTGCGCTCCCTGCTCTGCCTCAGCGCATTGGTGTAATCACATCACCCACCGGCGCTGCGGTGCGCGATGTGCTCACCGTGTTGCGCCGCCGCTTCGCTGCTATTCCCGTGCTGATCTATCCGGTGCCGGTACAAGGCAAGCAAGCTGCCGCAGCCATTGCGCGCATGATTCGCCTGGCGAGTGCGCGCAATGAATGCGATGTGTTGATCCTGTGTCGCGGCGGCGGCTCGCTCGAAGATCTGTGGTCATTCAACGAAGAGATCGTCGCGCGCGCGATCGCTGAATGCGACATTCCCATCATCACTGGTATCGGGCATGAAATCGATTTCACCATTGCTGACTTCGTGGCCGATGTGCGCGCACCAACACCATCTGGCGCAGCTGAGCGCGTCAGCCCCGATAGCGATGACTGGCTGCGTCACTTCGAGCGTTTGCAGGCGCGCATCGTTGCGCTCGCCCGCGCCAGCACACACCGGCGTGCCGAGCGTCTGCAATGGCTGGTGCGACGGCTGCAGCAACGTCATCCGCGCCAGCAATTGCGCCAACAAGCCCAGCGCGTCGATGAACTCGAACAGCGTCTGCTGCGCTCTTGGCAGCGTGGTCTCGCGCATCGCACCATGGCACTGCGTGAACGTCAGGCGCGCTTGCTGCGCCATTCGCCGCAGCCGCGTCTGCGCGCAGCAGGAGTTCAGATCCATAGCCTCGCCCGCCGCCTCGAACAACTGATGCGCCAGCGCCTGCAGCATCTGGGCGCGCGACTCGCGCATCGCAGCGGCGAGCTCGATGCCTTAAGTCCGCTCGCCACACTCAGTCGCGGTTATGCCATCGTCAGCGCCGCTGATAGCCGCTTGGTGCGCAGCGCAGCGCAGGTTCGCCCAGGCGATGAAGTGCGCACACGATTGGCAGAAGGTGAACTGCTGTGCACCGTGCAGAAGGTGACGGTGCAAATCATTGATGAACACGAGCGTGAAAAATGATGAATCTGTTACCCAAAAGATGGCGAGCGCTGACCGCGCCAGCATGGCTGGCGAGCGCATTCATGATGATGACGCCGGCAAACGCAGCAAGCCTGCCAACTGCCTCGCTGGTGCCAGGCGGCATCGCGCTGCTGCCGGTTGCTGCATCGGGTGATCATGCACCAGCGGTCTATTACCGCGATCAACGCGTGATAGTGATACGCACCGATCAGGGCTGGACCGCGGTGGTCGGCATTCCACTTGAAACCAAACCAGGCGTGCAAACTGCGCAGGCACGCGGCACAGATCTCAAACTTGTCTTCAATGTCGAAGGCAAAGCCTACGAAGTCCAGCACATCACGCTCAGTAATCAGCGCATGGTCACGCCGGCCGAAGCAGACCTCAAACGCATCCGCGAAGAAACCGCGCGCATGACGAAGATTTATCGCCACTGGACTGATGTCGCTGATCTGCCGCTGCCCTTTCAGAGCCCCATCAGTGGACGGCAAAGCAGCGCTTTCGGCTTGCGCCGAGTATTCAACGGCGAATCGCGCAATCCGCACAGCGGTCTTGATATCGCGGCGCCGAAAGGCACTCCTGTCGGTGCCCCTGCTGAAGGTACGGTGGTCAATACCGGTGACTACTACTTCAATGGACGCACTGTTTTCATCGATCATGGCCAGGGATTGATCACCATGTACTGTCACCTCGATGAGATACGCGTCCATGAAGGCCAGAAGATCAAACGCGGCGACATCCTCGGCACCGTCGGTATGAGCGGCCGCGCCACCGGTGCGCATCTGCACTGGACGGTGAGCATCAACGACGCTCGCGTCGATCCGCGGCTGTTCCTCGCGCCAGACTAAAGGCGATGGGCGCACTGCGCTGGCTCCCGCTCTTGTGCGTATTCTGCACGCAGACAGCCGGTGCAGAGGTCACCAATCTTCAGGTCGAATCCAAAGGCAAACGCTATGACATCCGCTTCGACGTCCTGACCACCGCTCCTCCCGAACGCGTGCTACACCTCTTCTCTGATCCGACACGTTGGACGGAGCTATCGAAAGTGGTCAAGCGCTCCGAGCGCTTGAATACAAGCGCAGGGCACAAAGCGCCGGTATCGATCGTATTTCAGACCTGCGTGCTGTTCCTGTGCCGGGAAGCCAACAAGGTTTCTATTTTCTACGTCAATGCCGCCACAGGCACAGTAAGCGGCAGATCGATACCGGGCCGCGGCAACTTCCGCTACGCGTGGGAACGCTGGCAAATCACGCCGCACGCATCCGGCGCACGCATCCACTTCACCGGCATATTTGAACCCACATTCGCCGTGCCGCCACTGATCGGCACGCACGCATTCAAATCCGTGCTGCGAAAAATGCTGATCGAAATGGAGACTAACCTCGAAAATCTCAGCGACTGAGCTGACACCATCTCCCCTCATCCGCAAGTGAGGCCTCTGCGAAACCGAGTCATAGATTGGGATCAGCCCAACACAGACAGAGTAGCTAGAGGTCGCAGTCGGTGTCTCGCAAGCGCGGCTTTGGGGGATGTAACTGGTGGTCCCGGGGGCAATCGGCGCGTAGAAAAGCGCTGATCTTGTAGAGAACTAGCGGCAAACTCTACTTTGACGCGCCGGATATCGATCGGCGCTATTTGCCGTAGTTCTGCGCGCAGGTCGCGTCCGCCAGGGCGGTGAAGAGACCCACTTGAGAATAGGCTGAGAATGGCTTGACGCCCCCGTGAGCTCTACATAAGATCAGCGCCGCACATGCCTTACTATCAGCACCGTTCATCATTCCATCCAAATACCGAGAGGAGCCACTGTGAGCGCGACCATGGACAACATGCTCAAGCAAACAGTGGAGAGCCTGCTGGAGCATCCGCAGCTTTGGCGGGGCGCGCGGCGTTCGGCGCCCCATGTTATTGCGAGCGGACACGCTGAGCTCGATGCTAGTCTTTCCGGCGGCTGGCCAGGCGGCGCGCTTACCGAAATTCTGCTGCCTCAGCCAGGTATCGGTGAGCTTGAGCTGGTGTTGCCCGCGTTGCTACGGCTCGGTCGCGAGCGACGCTGGATCGCGCTGATCGGCGCGCCATACACACACCGTTCGCCAGCCTGGCAAAACAGCGGCATGAATCTGTCGCGACTGCTGTGGGTCCATCCCCGCTCCGCGCGTGAACGCCTGCTCGCGATGGAACAAGCGATGCGCAATGGCACGTGTGGTGGCGTCCTTGGCTGGTCTGATGGCAGCTTCGGCACGCGTGAATTGCGCCGTTTGCAGCTCGCCGCTGAGCATGGCAACTGCATGGGCATTCTGTTCAACGTGCAAACCAAAGCTGGCCAAATGTCGCCCGCTGCGCTGCGCCTGCGCCTTGAATGTAATGATGAGCCTGAAGATGAAAGTCTGACCATTCATCTCGCGAAAGGCGTTCGCTCGCAGATGGTGAAAATCCCCAAATTAATGCCCTAAAACGCGGCCTCGCGCCGCCTGCACTTCTGCACTGCCGCTACGCGGCGCTTGCGCATCTCGCACCTGCGTTAAAGATGCAAATGAAATGAAACTTTCCCGCTTCAACACATCAAACCGATAGCATCACACGGTCGGTAACACCGTGTTTCTACTAGTATCATTGAGATTTTGCCTAGAATCCGCGGCATGGGACGCGAAATTAATCCTTTTGGCCTGCGAATGCCGGAAGACCTCAAACGACGCCTTGCTCGTTCTGCCAAAACCAACCGCCGTAGCATGAATGCGGAGCTGGTGTTGCGGCTGCAGCACAGTGTCGTGGACGAACCCAGCCGCTTGTCTGAAATTCGCGAAGCCCCTGGCTCCTACGCGCTCCATCCTGATCAAGTACTGCTGCTCGAACGTTACGACAGTCTCTCCTTACGTCGACGCAAGGCACTGATCGAATTTCTCAAAGATACTGAAGACAGCGCCTGATCTATTCAGATTCGGGATGCCCCGCTCCACTGCATGGAATCATGCATACGACCTGACGGACGACAAGTCTCAACCCTCATCACCTATTTTCGTTTCAGCTCCCGCTGTGCCTTCGCTTGCCCACCCATCCGCCGGAAACGCTCTTCGAGGCGAGCGAGCAGCGTCATCGTGATCTGCATTTCCTCCTTGGGCAGACCGCGCAGAACTTTGCGGGTGAAAGCCTGACGCAGTGGCTGCATCGCCGCCATGGCGCGCGTACCCTCAGCGGTAAGTGAAACATCGCTCAATCGATTGTCCGCCGGCGCGCGTCGGCGCGTGATCAAGCCTTCGCTTTCGAGCACTTTCAGCTGCCGCGTCAGCGCACCCGGATCCATCGTAAGCTGTTCGGCGAGCTGCTTCTGCGTGAGATTGCCCTCATCACGCAGCGCCTGAAGAATGCGCCAGCGCGGCAGCGCGTAGCCGACCTCGGCTTCGAAAGCCACATACATCCCGCGCGCGGTGCGCCCGAGCTGACGCAGCAACGTGCGTTCTTGTTCATTCATGGGGAGCTACCTCCCGCTGACGGTGCTGCAAACTCATCGGCGGCAGACGACGCACCACCAGCAGCGCGCAGAGTGCGACGAAGAAGATCAGCCAGTGCCCACCGTGAACGGCGGAGATGAGCGCATCGCGCGCGCTCGCGAGCATGGCGCTGCCAGTCTGCCCGGCGTTGGCGATGAATTCAGTCGAGGTCGCTTCATCAACCAGAATCCGCGGATCAGACATCCAGTGCGCCCATTGCGGCTCACCGGCGACGAGCAACATGTCGTGCACGCGCGCACCGTAAGTCTTCGAAATCAGCACACCGATCAAGGCCATGCCTAACATACCTCCAATCATGCGTGTGGATTGCAGCGTTGCCGTCGTCACGCCAAGGCGCGCGCGCGCCACACTCGCCTGCGCAAGTAAGGTCAGATTGGGCATCATGAAACCAAGGCCGAGCCCGGCGCAGCCCATGGCAGCATAGATCAGCGCATGCGGTGTGTGCGGGCTAATCCTCGTCAGCATCAGCGCAGCGACAGCGAAAAAGGCCATGCCGATGTACAGCATGGGATTGGAGGTGGGGATACGCATGACGATGCGGCCATTGACGATGCTACCGATAGTGATGAAAACCGCGAGCGGCGTGACCAGTAAACCCGCCGCCTTGGGCGAGAGTCCCATCCCGCCCTGAAACAGCAGCGGCGCGTAATACACCACACCGAAGAGACAGAAACCCACCACTGCGGATAACAGAAACAGCACTTGCAGATTGCGATCGCCGATCATGTCGAGCGGCAACAGCGGATCCGCTCTGCGCCGCTCCCACCACACCAGCGCCACACCAGAGGTCACGCCGACGGCGATCAGGACGGCGATCGCGCCGAGATGTTTGCCCTGCGCCAGCCACTCGACTAGCAGCAACAGACTCGCCAGCACCACTGCCAGCAATAACGAGCCCGCCCAATCGAGCGGCGCGGGCGCACCTTCGCTATGGCGAATGCGCGGCAGATGGCGCCACACAAACCACAAACCCAGCACACACACTGGAAGATTGATGAAAAACACCCAGCGCCAGCCGAAAAATTCGGTGATCACGCCGCCAAGCGTCGGACCAGCGGCGTTGGAAAGCCCAAAAGCCATGCTAAACAGCACCTGCCAGCGCAAGCGCTCGCGCGCCTCCGGAAAAAGATCTGGCACGCTGGCAAAAGTGGTCGCGATCAACATGCCGCCGCCAACACCCTGCAATCCGCGCGCGAGCACCAGATGGACCATATTCTGCGAAAAGCCGCAAAGCACCGATGCGGATGTAAAGACTACGATGGCGGCCAGCAGAAAACTTTTGCGCCCATAGTCATCGCCGAGTTTGCCGAAGATCGGCACGGTAATGATGGATGCGAGCAGATAGCTGGTACCAACCCAGGCGTAGAGTTCGAAACCGCGCAGTTCAGCGACAATGGTTGGCAGCGCGGTACCGATCACGGTCTGGTCGAGAGCCACCATGACCAGCACGAAACACAGGCCGATCATTGCCAGCAATTTGTGGCGGAAATCGGCTGTCGCGACAGGTTCCTTCGACTCATCGACCATGATTGCCTAAGCAATTCTTGATAAGGCAAGCATTCTGCCATAGTCGCAGCGGGCACCACAAACCGCCCCCCCTAGAGTACAGCCCCTTCCCCCGCCGCCCAGCGCCGGCCCAAGTGCGGCATTCCAGGTGCGGCGTTTTGCCGCATTCCACCACCCCATGCGAATCGCAATAATTCCCGCCCATAAAATTAAGTTGTTACAGGGAAGACCATGGGCAAACGCAAAGTATCTTCGGCCTGCCTGCTCGGGCTGTTTGCAGGCGCGGCCTGGGGGGATGCGCTTGAGGTAATGACGGTGACGGCGACACGCGAAGAGGAGAGCCTCGCGCAGACACCCGCCTCTGTTGGCGTGATCGACCAGGAACAGATCCGCTTCGCCGCACCGAGTCATCCGCAGCAGATTCTCGGCAAGATCCCCGGCGTTGCCATTGGCGTCACCAATGGCGAAGGCCACAACACCGCGATCCGCCAACCCTTTACCACCAACCCGGTCTATCTCTTCCTCGAAGACGGCCTGCCCATCCGCGCCACCGGTTTCTTCAATCACAACGCGCTCTATGAGATCAACATACCCGCCGCGGGCGGCATCGAAGTGGTGCGTGGACCAGGTTCGGCGCTTTATGGCTCCGACGCCATCGGCGGCATCGTTAATGTCTTGACCGCTACCCCTGCAACCGAGCCCGGCGCATCGGTCTCCGGCGAAGCTGGCAGCTTTGGCTGGTATCGCATGATGGCGAGCGGCGATTCCGGCCTGCTGCGCTATGGCAGCATGAACGCGAACCTCAACCTCAGCCATAGCGACGGCTGGCGCGCTGCGACCGATTACGACCGCCGCAGCGCCGGGATGCGCTGGGATTACGAGCCAAGCGCAAGCTCGACGCTGCGCACGGTATTGAGCTTCACTGATATCGATCAACAGACCGGCGCCAATTCGCCGCTGATGCGCGAGGACTATCTCAACAATCCCACCAAAAACAATTTCTCCATCGCCTACCGTTCGGTGCAAGCACTGCGCCTGTCGAGCAACTACGAGCGCGAGCTCGGTGACAACACCCTGCTCAGCGTTACACCTTACATGCGCCACAACTCCATGGAACTGAACGCCTCTTTTCTGCTGAGCTCCGATCCAACCATCTCGCGCACCGAAGTGTGGTCTTACGGCTTCCTTGCCAAATGGCGCAAGGATTTCCCCGATGCGATGCAGGCGCGCCTCATCGCCGGCCTCGATGTCGACTACAGCCCGGGCACGCACGATGAAGACAATCTCATCGTCACCACCACCGGCACGGGCGCCAATCGCAACTACGAGAGTTATACCCACGGCACTCACATCTACGACTACGAAGCGCGCTACCAAAGCGCATCGCCATACCTGCACACTGAGATCTCACCGACCGAGCGCCTGCGCCTGACCGCCGGCCTGCGCTATGACGTGATTCGCTACGACATGTCGAACCAGCTCGCCCCTGGCGCGGTGGCAGCAACGGTGAATGGTGCCACGCGCTATTACTATCAGATCGAAGAGGCGAGCGTTGATTTCGAACACCTCAGCCCGAAGTTCGGCCTCACCTATGCATTGCGTCCGAGCGTGCATCTTTACGCCTCGCACAATCATGGCTTTCGCGTACCTTCCGAGAGTCAGCTCTTTCGCGCTGGCAATGACGCCACGCAAAGCGGCGCGCAGACGCGCGCTGATAACGCGCTCTCTTTGAAACCGATCAAGGCAGATCAGACTGAGCTCGGCGTGCGCGGCGTGGTGGCTTCATGGCAATACGATGCTGTCGCTTATCTGCTGCGCAAGCGCGACGATCTCGTCACTCAGCGTGATCTCGCTACCGATGTCACCGTTAACCTCAACGCTGGCAAGACCGAACATAAAGGCATCGAAGTAGGGTTGGGACGCGACTTCGCCGAGCGTTGGCGCTTTGATGCCGCGCTGTCGTACGCCGAGCATCGCTATGTCGATTGGGTAACGAGCACTGCAGATTTCAGCGGCAAGGCCATGGAAAGCGCGCCGCGCTGGCTCACCAATACGCGCTTAACCTGGGAGCCGCTACCCGGCACGCGTGCGCAGTTCGAATGGGTACACGTCGGATCTTATTGGCTGGAAGCCAGCAACAATCCGAGCTTCGGCAAATATGAAGGACACGATCTCTACAACCTTCGCCTCACGCAGCAGATCAATGACGCGCTGTCGCTGTTTGCGCGCGTGATGAATATTACCGATGAACGTTATGCCGACAGCGCTTCAGTGAGCTCGAATACTCCGGTCTTTTCTCCCGGACTGCCACGAAGCTGGTACGCTGGTGCGCAGCTCGATTGGTAATTCGAAAAGGAGTGAGGTATCGAACCATGCATGATCAGCGCCCATCAATGAGCGATCAGCGCGCGATACAGCGACTGCGCGCCATCATCACCGCCCTTTGCCTCGCGCTCTTCTCCAGCGCATCAGCGGCAGCAGATGCGCCTGCGGAAAAATCCGCTGCACCTGATCGCGCGGCGATGTGGGCCAGTATGCTTGCCAAGCAACGCACGCTCGCCGTATCGGCTGCGTTCGATGCGCACGGCATCTTGTGGCGCGTGCACGTCGATGGCGGGCGCGTAGTGGTCGATCGGTCGAATGATGCCGGCGCGAGCTTTTCTGCCCCGGTCGCTGTCAGCAATGAAGATGAAGTCATCGGCACCGAAGGCGACAGTCGGCCCAAAATCGCGCTTGCTGGCGCTGACACGATCTACATCAGCTACACGCAGCTACGCGAGAAACCTTTTTCCGGGGACATCCGCTTCAGCCGTTCGATCGATGGTGGTCGCAACTTTTCCGCGCCGATCACCATCAATGACGACCGTAATATCATCAGTCATCGCTTCGATGCGCTGCTCGTTGGCGCGCATGATGAAGTCTATCTGGCCTGGCTCGATCGACGTGATGAACAAGCCGCGCGCGAGCAAGACCAACCATACGCAGGCGCAGCTATTTATTACGCCATCTCCACTGATCGCGGCGCGCACTTCGCAGATAACGTAAAGCTCGCCGACCATAGCTGCGAGTGCTGCCGCATCGCGCTCGCACTCGCGCCCGATGGCGTGCCGCGCGCTTTCTGGCGTCACGTCTTTGCCAACAACGAGCGCGACCATGCGCTCGCCCCGCTCGCAGCGCCCGCCGAAGTGCGGCGCATCACGCATGATGAGTGGCGCATCGAAGCCTGCCCGCATCACGGCCCTGCGCTTGCGATCAATGCGCAAGGCACTTATCACTTCGCCTGGTTTGATAACGGCCCGCAAGCGCGCGGTCTATTTCTGGCGCAGTCGAGCGATGGTGGCAAAACAGTCTCACCGCCAATGGCGCTCGGCGATCCCACGGCAAAGCCCTCGAACCCCGCTCTGCTCGTGCATCGCGATACGCTCTACGCAGCGTGGAAAGAATTCGATGGCGAGACTTCGCCGATACGCGCGATACGCTCAGAAGATGGCGGTCGCACTTGGTTCGAACCGGTGACACTCGCGCGCACTGCGGATGCTTCCGATCATCCGCAGCTCATCGCCCACGGCGAACAGGCTTTTCTGTCGTGGAATACTGCGAATGAAGGCTATCGGCTGATCCCGCTCGACTCGGTGTTCAAGCCATGAAGCGCTTGGCTCCTCTCAGCCTCACGCTCGCACTGCTAACGAGCATTCCGCTCTCGGCTTCGTCGGCGCAAGAACCGCTGCCTTTCGTCAAAGGCAGTCAGACAGCCATCGTCAGCGCTCACGCCGGCTCACCCTTCGTGCTGGCGCTGTGGTCGCTCGACTGCCTTTATTGCCGGCACGATCTCGCCATGCTCGGCCGCCTCAAGGCCGAGCATCCGCAGTTGCAGGTGGTGCTGGTCGCAACGGACACATCCGCGCGACGCGCGGAGATCGCACCGCGACTCGATGCGCTAGCCCTAGGCATGGAAGAAAGCTGGATCTTCGCCGACGCTTTTGCTGAGCGTCTCAATCACGAGATTGATCCACAGTGGTTCGGCGAACTGCCACGCACTTATTTCTATGGCCGAGACGGCGGCAGAATCAGTGTCAGCGGCAGCCTAGATGAAGCGGCGATTGAAGACTGGATCAAGGAAACTTACGGCGAGGCGCATGAGGAAGAGCAGGATGCGTCTGGAAATTCAGGGAAAAACCATTAAGGCGGCGGCGCGGCTTCCGGCGCGCCGCTCGTTTCCACCTTAGTCATGTTCATGTAGAACGCGCCGAGATCATCATCGACGTGTTTGACGCGCACCGGCAGGTAGGAAAGCGCAGGAGCGAGCCAGAAAGTGGGGCGATCGCTGCCTTCGAAATCATCGACCGTCTTGACTGCATCGATGTCCATTTTCATGACATCTTCCGCCTCCTCATCGATCCGCGCCTGCCCCGCCAGCTCCACCTTGATGGCATCGTAGACTCCGACCGGAGTATCCACGCGCTCATGGCCTTTCACTTCGAAGCGATAGACGCGTAGGCGACGACCATCCGCCATCAGATATTGCATGGTCTCGCGCCCCGCGCGCAGATCTTGCGCGATCGCGAGCTGCATGGAGATGCGATCAAGGGTTTCAGAAGAAACCTGTCGCTGCGTCGTTTCGCCCTTGGTGGAATGCTGCGTCAGCATCACCTCGCCCTGCTCGCGCGTGAAGCTCATGCTGCTCTCGCGGGCGCGACGCCCGG
>JAITWN010000038.1 GCA_031285245.1 Chromatiales bacterium
AACCGCAGCGCTGCTGGTATTGGTCGATGTCATGAAGGAAATGCCAGCAACGCTGATGCTGCGTCCTTTTGGCTGGGATACGCTTGCTGTGCGTATTTTCGAGCTGACCGGCGAGGGCTATTGGGAACGCGCCGGCTTGCCTGCGCTTACGCTGGTGTTGGTGGGACTGGTGCCGATCGTGCTACTCATTCGGCGTTCGGGTGCGCTTAATCATTGAGAACGCTTGGCTGCGTAACGGGCACCGCTTCTAGCCAAGTGCTGATCTGACCGATCTGTCGTGAAATCTACCGGCTCTAAGTCATATACTCAGCGCTTCTGATTCTCTGGCCATTCCCACCATGGGCTTCATCCGCGATTGGCGCCGTCGAGCGTGGCTGCGGCGTTATCCTATTTCCAATCAATCTTGGGGAAGCACGATCGCGCGGACGCCGTTGCTACAGATGCTGCCGGCGGCTGATCGGGTGAGATTGCGCCAGCTTGCTACCGTTTTTATTCAGGAGAAAACCTGGGTGAGCGCTGCTGAGCTGACGCTCACGGAAGAGATGCAGCTACGTATCGCCGCGCTCGCTGCGCTTCCCATCCTCGGGCTTGATCTTGATTGGTATCTCGGCTGGGATACTGTCATCGTCTATCCGGGCGAGTTTGTGCACCCGCGTAAAGAGGTCGATGAGGGCGGGCTGGTGCATCAATGGAATGAGGTGCGTAGCGGCGAATCTTGGGAACATGGTCCGGTGATTTTTTCCTGGGCGGATGTCGTGGCTTCGGGGCGGGTGGATGGCTACAACGTCGTCATCCACGAATTCGCCCACAAGCTCGACATGCTGAACGGTCCGCCAGACGGTTTCCCGCCGCTGCATGGGGGCATGAGCGTGCGGCGCTGGACGGGCGATTTCACTACTGCTTTCGAAGCGCTGAACGCTTGTCTGGATGAAGGCCGCGAGCCGCCGGTCGATGAGTATGCCGCGCAGGATCCGGCCGAATTTTTTGCTGTGCTGAGTGAATACTTCTTCGAGCTTCCTCATTATCTGCGCGAGGTATGGCCGGCGATCTATGCCGATCTCTGCGCGTTCTATCGTCAGGACCCGTTAAGTTGGCCGGGCTTCAAGGCTTGAGCTATCATTCAGCCCGCGTCAGACGCGCCGGATAATACTTGATTAAATTAGTCAGATATTCTATCGTTTGCCGCACTCCACCCCACGATTCGTACCGTTGACGCCCGATGTGTCCAGGCGTCTTTCGAGTTAAGGAAAAAATGGCCGAAGGCAGCAATCTCGAACATCTCATCGAGCGGGAATACAAAGCGGGCTTCGTCACCGACGTGGAGCAGGAAAGCTTGCCGCCCGGTCTGAGCGAAGGCGTTATTCGCGAGATTTCCCGCAAGAAGGGCGAGCCCGATTTCATGCTGGAGTGGCGGCTGCAAGCCTACCGCCACTGGCTGACCTTGCGTGAGCCGACCTGGGCACATGTGCATTATCCGCCGGTCGATTTTCAGGCCATCAGCTATTTCTCGCAGCCACGCAAAGACAAGGACCGACCCAAGAGTCTCGATGAGGTCGATCCCAAGCTGCTCGAAACCTATGAGAAGCTCGGCATCCCGCTGCGCGAGCGCGAGATGCTGGCCGGTGTCGCGGTCGATGCGGTGTTCGATAGCGTTTCGATCGGCACCACTTATAAAGCCAAGCTCGCCGAACTTGGCATCATCTTCTGTTCTTTTTCCGAAGCGGTGCGCGAGCACCCTGAGCTGGTGCGCAAATATCTCGGCACCGTCGTGCCGCAGAGCGATAATTTTTACGCCGCGCTCAATTCCGCGGTATTCAGCGACGGCTCCTTTGTGTATGTGCCGAAGGGCGTGCGCTGTCCGATGGAATTGTCGACATATTTTCGCATCAACGCTGCCAATACCGGCCAGTTCGAGCGCACGCTGATCATCGCCGATGAAGGCGCGCAGGTGAGCTACCTTGAAGGCTGTACGGCGCCGAGGCGTGATGAAAATCAACTCCATGCTGCGGTAGTCGAGCTGGTCGCGCTCGATAACGCCAAGATCAAATATTCCACGGTGCAGAACTGGTATCCGGGCGATGAAGAGGGGCGGGGCGGTATCTATAACTTCGTCACCAAGCGCGGCGTGTGTCGTGGCGCTAATTCCCATATTTCTTGGACGCAGGTCGAGACCGGCTCGGCAATCACGTGGAAGTATCCGAGCGTGATTCTTCAGGGCGACAACTCGGTTGGCGAATTCTATTCAGTCGCGCTCACCAATAATTATCAGCAGGCGGATACTGGCACCAAGATGGTGCATATCGGCCGCAATACGCGCAGCACCATCATTTCCAAGGGCATCTCCGCTGGTCACGGCCAGAATGCGTATCGCGGCTTGGTGAAAGTGCTGAAGAGCGCGCAGGGCGCGCGCAATTTCACCCAGTGCGATTCGCTGCTCTTTGGCAATCGCTGTGGTGCGCACACTTTCCCTTATATCGAAGTGAAGAATCGCTCTGCTCAAGTCGAGCATGAAGCGACGACTTCGAAGATCAGCGAAGATCAGTTGTTTTATTGCATGCAGCGCGGGCTGTCGCGTGAAGACGCGGTGTCCCTGATCGTCAACGGCTTCTGCAAGGCGGTGTTCAAGGAACTGCCGATGGAGTTTGCCGTGGAGGCGCAGAAGCTGCTGGGTGTCAGTCTCGAAGGGGCAGTAGGATGAGTGACAAGCAAACCAGCGGCGATATGCTGCTCAAAATTCGCAATCTCAGCGCTGAAACCGGCGGCGTACGCATTCTCAAGGGCATTAACCTTGAGCTGCGCGCGGGTGAAGTGCACGTCATCATGGGGCCAAACGGCTCAGGCAAGAGCACGCTGTCGCAAGTGCTCGCCGGGCGCGATTCTTATCAGGTCAGCGCGGATGAATTCAGCTTTGCCGGGCACGATCTGCGCGGCATGTCACCAGAAGAGCGTGCGCGCGAAGGTATTTTTCTCGCCTTCCAGTATCCGGTTGAAATCCCTGGCGTCAGCACCGTCAATCTGCTCAAAGAGTCGCTCAACGCGATTCGCAAGCATCGCGGTGAGCAGCCCATGGATGCGATGGATTTTCTCACCATGGTGAAAAAGAAGATCAAGCTCGTCGATATGAGCGAAGAGTTTCTCTATCGCTCGGTCAATGAAGCGTTTTCGGGTGGTGAAAAGAAGCGCAGCGAAATTCTGCAGATGGCGGTGCTCGAACCGTGCCTCGCCATTCTCGATGAAACCGATTCTGGTCTCGATGTCGATGCGCTGCGTTTGCTTGCCGATGGCGTCAATCGTTTGCGCGGACCGGGGCGCTCCTTCCTGGTGATCACGCATTATCAGCGTTTGCTCGAATACATCGAGCCTGATCACGTGCATATTCTCGCTGGTGGTCGCATCGCCAAATCTGGCGGCCGCGAGCTCGCGCTCGAGATCGAGCGCGAAGGCTTTGCCGCCTACGAGCGCGGCGCGGATGCGAAAAAAGCCGGATCGTCACGAGCTGGCTGACACGCATGTCTACGGTAATCGATCGTTCCCAGGCTGATTTTCACCGCCTCGCTGGCTTCCTGCCTGGACATCAAACGCCTTGGATCGCGGATCTGCGCGCGCGCGCGCTGGCGCGCTTTGCCGAGCAGGGTTATCCGACACCGCGCGAAGAAGCCTGGAAATATACCGATCTTGCGCCACTCGCCGGCAAGCATTTCCAGCCGCTCGCGACGCGCGATGAAGTGGTGGCGCGCGTTGCCATCGATGATTACGTGCTCGATCCGCAGTGGCCACGCTTGGTGTTTATCGATGGCTACCATGTTCCCGCCTTGTCGATGTTGCCCGCTGGGGTGAGCCTTGCGCCGCTCGCCGAAGTGCTCGCGCAGTCGCCTGATACGATCAAGCCTTTATTTACGGCTTCCGATGAAGCGCGTGGTTTTGCCGCGCTCAATACGGCGTTCATGAGCGATGGGCTGTGTTTGCGTCTGACGCCGAACGTGGTGCTGGAGCAGCCGATCCACTTCATTCACATCGCGCACGGCGGCGCGCGTCCGGCTGCATCTTATCTGCGTCACCTCGTGCTCGCAGGACGCGGCAGTCGCGCCACGCTGATCGAGCACTATGTGGGAGAGGGTGCTGATGCCAAAGCAGGTGCGCTGACCAGCACTATGACGCAGTGCGTGCTGGAAGAAGGCGCCGCGCTTGAACACTATCAGCTCAATGAGCAAGGCCTGAGCGTCTACCATTTCTCCAGCGTGCATGTGCATCAGTCTCGTGGCAGTCGCTATGTTTCGCATAACGTACAGGCCGGCGCGCGCATCGCGCGCAGTGATCTGCATGCTGTGCTCGCAGAGCCTGGCGCGCAATGCGTGATGAATGGGCTTTACTTTGGTCGCGGTCGCCAGATCGTCGATAATTGCACGTTCATCGATCATCAGGCGCCGCATTGCTCCAGCCGTCAGATCTATCGTGGCGTGCTCGATGGCGAGTCCCGTGGTGTTTTCAATGGTCATGTGATGGTGCGTCAGGACGCGCAGCACACCGACGCGCAGCAGATGAACAGCAATCTGCTGTTGTCTGATGATGCCGAGGCTGATGCCCGCCCGCAGCTCACCATCAATGCTGATGACGTCAAATGCAGTCATGGTGCGACGGTTGGTCAGTTGAATGAGGATGCGCTGTTCTATCTGCGTGCGCGCGGCGTTGCCGCTGAGCGCGCGCGCGCAATGCTGGTGCAGGCGTTCGCTGCCGACATCGTCAGCCACATGAGCGCGGAGCGAGTGCGCATGCATCTCGATGCCCTCATCGCTGCGCGTCTCGGACGCTGAGAGCGTGACGATGAATGCCAAGAATTCCGTTCCTGTGGCGCGCGCTTTTGATGTTGAAGCCGTGCGCCGCGATTTCCCGGCGCTGCATCAGCAGGTCCACGGCCATCCGCTGGTCTATCTCGATAATGCCGCTTCAGCGCATAAGCCGCGCGCGGTGATCGACACCATCACGCATTACTATTCGACCGATTACTCCAATGTGCATCGCGGTCTGCACTATCTCAGCGAGCGCTGTAGTCAGGCCTATGAAGATGCGCGCGGCAAAGTCGCGTCTTTCATCCATGCCAAGGATGCGCGCGAAATCATCTTCGTGCGCGGCACCACAGAAGCGATCAACCTGGTCGCCAATACCTATGGCCGCAAGCATGTGCGCGCGGGCGATGAGATCCTCATCAGCGCGCTCGAGCATCATTCGAACATCGTGCCCTGGCAGATGCTGTGCGAGCAGACCGGAGGTGTGCTCAAAGTCGTGCCGGTGAGTGATGCCGGCGAGCTCGACTTGGAAGCTTTCGAACATTTGTTGTCGTCGCGTACTCGTTTGGTAGCGGTAACGCATGTTTCAAACGCGCTTGGCACGATCAATCCGCTGCGCCGCATCATCGATGCTGCCCATGCCGTTGGCGCGCGGGTATTGATTGATGGCGCGCAGGCAGTGCACCACATGCCTGTCGATGTGCAGGATCTCGATTGTGATTTCTATGCGTTTTCCGGGCACAAGATGTATGGCCCGACCGGCATCGGCGTGCTCTATGGCAAAGCCGCGCTGCTCGAAGCCATGCCACCTTGGCAGGGTGGCGGCGAGATGATTCGCGAAGTGTCTTTCGAACGTTCGACCTATGCCGACATCCCGTTCAAATTCGAAGCCGGCACGCCGCACATCGTCGGCGCGATCGGCCTTGGTGCGGCGGTCGACTATATCTCCAGTTTCGATCGCGCTGCGGTCGCTCGCCATGAGCATGAGTTGATGACGTATGCCACGGAGCTGCTCGGCAGTCTGCCGGGGCTTCGCATCGTCGGCACCGTAGCCAACAAGGCGAGCATCGTTTCCTTCGTGCTCGATGATGCGCATCCGCATGATGTCGGCACTATTCTTGATCGTTATGGTATTGCCGTTCGTGCGGGCCACCATTGCACTATGCCGCTGATGAACCGTCTCTGCCTCGGCGGTACGACGCGTGCTTCCTTCGCCATGTACAATACTCGAAGCGAAGTCGAGCGCCTCGTGGCAGGCGTCGGCAAGGTCATGGAGATGTTCAGACGATGAGCGATGGTTTGCAGGATCTCTATCAAGAGGTCATCTTTGATCACAATCGCAATCCGCGTCATGCGGGCCGCCTGGAAGGCGCGAACCGCAGCGCACAGGGCTTCAATCCGCTGTGTGGTGACAAAGTCACGCTCTATCTTCACCTCGATGATGCCGGCGTGATTCGTGATATCCGCTTCGAGGGGTCGGGCTGCGCGATCTCCGTTGCTTCAACTTCACTCATGACCGATGCACTGATCGGCAAGACCGTGCAGGAAGCCCAAGCACTGTTCGCGCGTTTTCACGACATGATGATGGGCGCTGATGTCGATGAAGAAAATCTCGGCAAATTGCAGGCGCTCTCCGGCGTCAAAGAATTTCCTTCACGCATCAAATGCGCCACGCTGGGCTGGCACGCCCTGCACGCCGCTCTCAAAGAGGGCGGCCAGGTTTCCACGGAGTAAGGTGGCGCGCGATGAGCGATGCGCTCAAACATATCGGTGTGCGTAGCGAATCACTTCATGGAGCGAAAGCACAGGGCGAAACTCGGCGTCCGGATGTGAGCGACATCGATGAACACGCGAGCCTTGAAGAGCGCGCTGTCGCCGCGCTGCGCCAGATTTATGATCCCGAAATTCCGGTCAATATCTATGAGCTCGGTTTGATCTACGCGCTCGATGTCGATGAGAAAGAAGGCGTGATCCACCTCGGCATGACATTGACCGCGCCTGCTTGCCCTGTTGCTCAGACTTTTCCCGGTGAAATCGAAGCCCGCCTGCGTGAGCTCGATGGCGTCGAAGAGGTAACGGTCCGCTTGGTGTGGGATCCGCCGTGGACGCAGGACCGTATGACCGAAGCCGCCAAACTCCAACTTGGATTGCTGTAATGACTGATTGGATCGAAGTCGCGAAGTGCGCTGACATTGCCGCGGGCAAAGCGAAAGCGGTGGTGGCGGACGAGCGCATGATCGCCGTGGTCAATCTCGATGGCGAATTCTACGCCGTCGACAACATCTGCACGCATGCCCATATCGTGCTCACCGAAGGCTGCCTCATCGATGGCCAGCTCGAATGCCCGCTGCACCGCGCTCGTTTCGACGTGCGCACCGGCGCAGTCACCGCGCCGCCCGCGTATGAACCGCTTCGCACCTATGAAGTCCGCGTCGATGGCGATGCGGTGTTGGTGAAACTGTAGAACCTTAGAGTTCCGTGGTTAGGCAGGGCCGGGACGCTTTTTCGAAACCGGAGCCGCTACGCGCCAACGGTTTCGAAAAAGCATCCCGCTCCTGCCTCGATGGGTCCATTGACGAATCGAGAAGGCTTTCGTCTTTTTCTCCCTGCAACAAAATGCTCCGAAGTGGTGCTCGCTACTCTTTTTCAGGACCGTTGGCGCGTAGCGGCTCTGCGTCCTGAAAAATAGTGACGGACACCGCTGGGCGCTTGCCCTATTCACGTTTCCCCGGCGTCGCAATGACCGCCGGTAGACCGCGCGCGATTTTTTCTGCCAGAATCTGCGCACTTCTCCAGTGCTAGCCGGCGTAATAGGTGCGGCGCTTGTGCGATGATTCGTAAGTCATTAGTTAGAGAGGAAGTAGGCATGAAGAAAGTGATATTCACGGTGGTTGCGCTTGCGATGTCTGGCGCGGTCTTCGCGCAGGCGCCTGATGAAGCCGGCAAGCCGCTAAGTGCGGAGGTGGGGCTCGGGATCGTCAAAACTACGGGTAATAGCGATACCAGTAGTGTTAACGCCAGCGGCGAAGTCGTTTATCAGGTATCGCAGTGGCGCCACAGTGGTCGTCTCGAAGGCTTTCGCGCTTCGGCGGACGGGCAAAAAACTGCCGAGCGTTATTTGGGTACGGGCAAGAGCGATTATCACCTCGACGATCGCAATTATCTCTTCGGTCTGCTGACCTATGAGCAAGATCATTTCAGCGGTTTTGACTACCAGACTGGCGCCGTGACGGGTTATGGTCGAGATGTGCTGCGTGGCGCGGCGCTGAACGCCAACATCGAAGCTGGTGTCGGTGTGCGCTATTTCGAAGAGAGCGATATCGGCAAGAAGGACAGTGAAGGTACGCTGCGCTTCGCGGGCGCACTGAGCTGGAATATCAGCGATACCGCAGTCTTTGCCGAAGAGCTCAATACCACCATCGGTGAAACGATGACGGTGAGTAAATCGATCACGTCGCTCAGCACGCAAGTAGTCGGAAATCTTGCCGCCAAGACGAGTTTGCAAGTCAGACATATTTCCGATGTGCCACCGGATGTCAAAAAGACCGACACCACGATGACAGTGAATCTGGTGTACAAATACTGATCGAAACATGTTGCGCGCTGGAGCGCCTGCTTGAGTCGGTATCTTGCGGGCGCTGCATTCCAGTGTTATCGCCAGTGCTATTGAGAGTAGTGTTGAGCGACCCATGAGAACACGTCATCACGAAGAGCATCGCACCGCACGCATCGGTTGGATGCGTGCGGCGGTGCTCGGCGCTAACGACGGCATCGTATCCACGGCCAGCTTGATTGTCGGCGTTGCTTCCGCGGGCGCTACTGTAGGCGAGGTGCTGATCGCCGGCATTGCGGCGCTAGTAGCAGGCGCTATGTCCATGGCCGCT
>JAITWN010000079.1 GCA_031285245.1 Chromatiales bacterium
GCACTGGCAGTTCCGCCGACAGGTTTTGGCGGTTATGGTAATTTTTCGACGAGCGCCGGCGTCGTCACGGTGGCGTGCCCGGCGGGTTACACGTGCGCGAATCTGATCGCGGCCGGCACCCAGGGTATTTCGCAGCGCAAGGTGACGTTGGTGGATCGTCAGCTCGCTGGCATCGTAGACGGCAGCGGCAATCTGGTTGCTGGCGCTACCGACCTTGCCACCGGCACGTCGTTCTTCCACACCATCGTCGTCGATGATGCTTCGACGTTTGCGGGTGGTAATGCGCTCAACGCCATCGATTTCATGGCGGAATCCTTCGTTGGTGCGCAAAGCAACAGCAACACCATCGCTGCGGCCGGCACAGTGGACTTGGCTGATGGTGGCCTCAGCACGGGTCGCTCCACTGTCGATATTTCGCGCGGCTTCCTGCTGACGGCTAACGAACCGACCGATGCGCATATCGTGCAGACCAATGCGACTACTGGTATCACCGTCAACTTTGAACTGTTCGACAACGGCCCGAATTCCAAGCGTCAGCGCGTCGATCAGCTCAGCGGTGGTGGTTTGGCTACCGGTGGCGACATAACGATTCGTACGTCGTCGGGTGCTTACACCTGTTTGTCGAGCACTGGCCCGGTTGCCAACGCTCCCTCGCAGTGCGGCGATGGTGTGATCGAGATGCCGAATGGCAACAACATCGCTTATAACGCTGGCGATGCGTTGCAGATGGTGTTCATGCGCCTGCAGAACTTTGGTCTTACTCAGCCTATCGTTGAGGTTCAGTCGGTTCGCACGGCGGCTACTCAGGGTGCCTTGTTCTCTGCGCCGGCTCAGACCTGGACTAGCCAAGTCGACGCTGGTGTTTTCGTCACGGCTGCGACCGGGGTGGGCGCTTGGCCGTTCTGGGATGGCAACTTTGGCACGGCACCGAATGTCTCGAACGTGGCCAACGGTCGCCTGACCTTCCCCCAGTGATGACGCAATCGACGGTTTGAACGTTGATTCCATCAGATATTTGAGGAGTGAGAATGATGAGTAAGATACTGAAGGCATTGACCGTAGGTTCGGTGGTGCTGATGTCGAGCGGCGCCTATGCCGCCGCGACAACCACTAGCCCGTTTGGCGGTCAGGGTTTTGGCATTGACAACGGTCTGTCGATCACTGGCACCACGGTGTCGGTGCCTTGCCCGACCGGCGCGACCTGCGTCAACTTCGAAGGTGGTAACGGTACTGATGGATTTTTGCAGCGCCGTGTGACGATGGGAAATGGCACCAGCTATCTGCAAATGGTGCTTGCTGAAGGTGATGTGAGTAACCAGCTCTTTGCTGTTGAGAATGTCGTCAAGATGGGTGTCAACGGCGCCCAGAACGGTACCAACATCGCCCAGAAGATGAGAATCGTGGATAACACCGGGGTTTCGGGTTATCAGGCGGATCACACCATGCTTGGTGCAGAGTACTACACCAATGGTCCCGATCTATTGTTTGGTCTGGATCAGCGCATCAGCACGCTCAATGCTGCTAACGCCATGGATCAGTTGACCCGTATCGTTGGTGAAATTACCGGTACTGCCGGTAACCTGGACGGTACCACTCTGAAGCGTGTTGCGATCGACCAGTGGGCGGGAGCGAATGAGCCGGGTGCTGGCCCTGCGACCCCAGCCGGTTACTTCGTCTATCGTACGGGCCGCAATACTGGCCTGACGCTCGATTTGGAAGATCCGACTGGGACCTCGACTGTCGGCACGCCGGTGACCTTGGCGGGGTTGAACTCCATGGTGTTCATCCAGAGCCGTCAGACGGCGGATACTGGTTTGTCCTTCCAGCGCGTGAGAGGTGCGATCGCCAATGCTGGTACGCCGACCAATGGTGGTAATGCGAGCCGTGCTATCTTCAACGGCGACCAGGGTCCGTGGGATTGGAATGGCAGTGGCGCGGATGCTGCTAATGCAGTATCGGCTGTCTTCGGTTCCTACACCGACCAGAGCACTTCTGCTATCAATATGTGGTAAGCCGGAAACAGAATATCCAGCGTGAGTTGGTTAGCGTTGGGAGTCTGTGGAGTGGTATGGAAGGGAGAGGACGATGTCCTCTCCCTTTTTTGTTGGGAAAAGCCTCAGTTGTGCTAGTATCGCCCGATGCTCAGAGAGACTGCTGCGCGCTATTTTTCTGATTGCCCGCGATCAGCGCTATTACGATTTTTTAAGCTGCTGACGATTTGCTTTGCCTGTGAATCAGCTTTTGCGGCGACAATTCCAGCATCACCGTCTCTACTAGCTCCAACTTCCGCTGGAATACCAGCACTCACCACAGCGCTTCGTTTCGAGCCAGCACCTTCCGAAAACGGCGCCGGCAATACTTTCTTTGCACGTGACCGCAATGGAATCGTGCGTCTGGAAGCATCCGCTCTGCACGTATTTGCATTACATGCGGAACCGTTGTGGTCACTACGTTTGGATGGCGCTAATGCCACGGCAATCGGAGCCGGTCTTTTCGCGTTGAAGAGCCAAACCAATTACTATCACGGCAGTAATCCATCAGCATGGCGGGTCGGTGTCCCAAACTTCCGAGCGGTGGAATATCGCAGTGTTTATCCTGGCATCGATGTCATTTGGTTGGATAATGCCGGTCAGCTTCAGTATGACTTTCATCTCGCGCCAAATGCTGATGCTAAGCGCATCAACCTGAGTTTCGATGGCATAAAAGATCTTGCGCTGACGGAAAGCGGAGATCTCGTTTTATCGACGAAGCGTGGTGATCTCAGCGTTGCACGCCCTATTGCCTATCAGATTATTGATGGACAGCGCGTTGATGTCGCAGCTGCATTCGATTTACATGAAGATCGTAGCGTCGGTTTCAGTCTTGGTCACTGGGATCAGGCGCATGCGTTGATAATCGATCCAGTGATCCGTTATGCCAGCTATTTTGGTGGCAAGGATTCCGATCAGGCGTTGGCGATTGCTGTCGATGCCGCGGGTAATCGTTATCTCGCTGGATCTACTGATTCATCCGATATTTCAATGACACCCTTGCCGTCTGGTACATCATCACGCCAGGGCGTAGATGCTTTCGTGGCTAGATTCACCCCCGGTGGCGAGCTGTCGTATCTCACTTATCTATCTGGCGATGGCACAGATGTGGCGCGCGCCATCGTCGTCGATAACGCAGGACGAGCTTATATCGCTGGCCAGACGACATCGGCAAATTTTTTCCCCTTAGTTGGAACACTCGGTTTGAGTAGTGCGAGTTTCGGCGGCGGAGATAGCGATGCTTTTGTTGCGCGCTTAGATGCGAACGGCCAACTGGCGTTCTCAAGCTATCTTGGCGGCGAGCGCGCAGATGACGCCACGGCGCTCGCACTCGATACAGATCAGAACCTCTATGTTGCCGGCAGTACTAATTCCGATGAGTTCTGGCCGGTGCGCGCCATTACCTCCGCAACGCCGTACCAATCTCAGCGCAAAGCGGATACTGGGCAGGAAGCTCTGTGTGTATCGTTGAACAGATCGGACTGCCACCCTGCTGATGGTTTTTTGATCAAGCTTAGTAATCAGAATGTGCCTGCATTGATCTATGCAACCTATCTCGGTGGCACAGGGCCTGATGGAATTTTTGCGCTTGCTGTTAATGCCGAAGGTAGCGCGATCGTTGGCGGTGGTACTGGTTCAGCTGATTTCCCGATTGTGAATCGGGATCAGACCTTACAACCAGCACTAGCTGTTGGCGGCGCGTCGAGTGGCACTGCGATTGACGGTTTTGTGGCACGCATTGCACCAGACGGCGCGCTTGAGTACGCAACCTATATCGGCGGCACTGCGCTTGATCGCGTACAGGGTTTGGCTCTGGATGAAACCGGCAATATTTTCTTGACTGGTATTACGAGTTCACGCGTGACGCCAGGGCAGCAGTTTAGCCAGGACGGATTTCCAGTCACGGACGGAAGTTTCCATGGCGGTGGTCAATTCGATGCCTTCCTGACCAAGCTGTCTCCAGATGGTCGGACGCGGCTCTATTCTACGTATCTCGGTGGTAAGGGTGACGATCAGGGCACTGCTATTGCTCTGGATAGCCAAGGGCGCCCAGTAGTGGTTGGTGAGACCAGCTCCAGCGATTTTATTCTTTTTCCTACGGTGGCCCAGGCTTGGCAATGGCGCCTTTTGGGTGAAACCGACGGATTTGTTGCGCTTTATGCCGCTGCCGCTAATCCACCAAATCGACTGATGTCTTCGTATCTCGGTGGCACAGGAGTTGATCGGCTCAATGCCGTGGTGGTAGATGCACAAGGTGTTGTGCATGTTGCTGGTTCAACGGGATCGATTAATCCATCTCTGGTGGCAGCGCGGCAGGATGAGCTTCAGGGGGCGCTTGATGTTTACTACGCAGGTATTGAGCTCAATGTGCCAACTACCCAGCTACCTGATCTGACTCCGACTATCAGCGCGGACCCTATGCCAGTACCACAGAAGGGGACGTTGGAGTACGACGTCACTGTCGACAATATTGGAGAGGGCGATGCGACTGGGGTGCTGATTACGCTTGATGTGAGTAACGCTACGTTGAAGAGTGCGGAAGGTTGTGTCGCTTTACCTGAAGCAGTGAGCACATTGTTGTGTGCTATCGGTGATATCCGTGCGGGAGGAAGTAATAAGCTCAGCGTCAGCGCTACACCTCGCGCCATTGGTGACACGGTATTTACGGCACGTATCGCGCGCGCTGATCAGACAGACGCAGTGTCCAGTAACAACGTGGGCAGCCTCCCGCGTAAGACCGTTGATAACAGTGGTGGACGTGCTGCGCTCTCATGGTCGATGTTATTGCTGATCCTGTTCAGTATGAGCATCAAGTACCTTGAAGCGAGCAGAAGGCGATGAGGGTATTTGGTGTCGTATTCGCGGCTGCTGCAGCGATGGCCAGTGCGCTACATATCACGGAATTGCTGGCTGCCGAGGAGGGCGAACCGGGTTGGTATGCCGCTCTAGGCGTCGGATACAGCGATGCCGGTGTGAAAGCGAGTTTCTGGCTCGATAGCGACCGCTCCAGCGGCAGTGTTGATACGGGAGGACTAGCTGGTCAAGCCTATGTTGGCTATAGATTTAGCCCTCACCGTGCGATAGAAGCTGGTTTTCTGTATGCAGGCAAAACAGAGTTTCATGGCGAGACCGATGGTTTCAATTCACGCTGGAACGCTGGCCGTATGTTCGGGCGTACTCGCATCGATGGTCTTCATATAGGCGCAGTGGGCCGTTGGCCAGTGGGTGACAGCGGCTATGCGCTATATGCAAAAGGAGGGCTGCTATTCTGGGACACTACAACGTATTACAAGTCGACGATCAACGACATCAACCATTTCAACAGCGATGGCGTGAGCCCGATGCTCGCACTGGGCATGGATATGAACCTGTGGCGCGAATGGCGCTTGCGGGCGGAATATCTATATTCCACCGTAAATCTAGAACGGCGCGTCAGTGTCGATGTGAATATGCTCACCGTGAGCATGGTGCATTCTTTCCCCTGATATCCAGATATAGCTTTATCCCACGTTTTTGCGCGCTTTCTTTTCATGACATGCTGAATTTCCGCTGGCGCATACAGTACGTAACGCTTCTTCTTGTTGCATTGCTGGGGTTTCCTGTTGTGTCTTCAGCGCTGACTGTAGAAGCTGTTGATTTCGATCAACTGGTAGCGCGTGCCGAGGTTATCGTCATCGGGACGGTACGCGATACGAGGAGCGCCTTGGGGGCAGATGGGCAAACCATCTACACCTGGGCTGATCTTGTTGATCTCGATGTGTTGAAAGGCGATGTGCCAGAAGCGGTTTACCGGTTGCGTGTCCCAGGCGGTGTGTTGGGAGATGCGGCGCAAATTTATCCCGGCATGCCCGTATTGAAGCGTGGAGAGCGCTATGTGCTATTCGTCCGCGGCCACCTGCAACAGTTCATTCCTTTCGTGGGCGCTTTCCAGGGTGTTTACAGTATTCGGCGCGTTGATGGTGAAGAGCGCGTTTTGCGATATGACCGGCTATCGTCTGAAACCGCTTTCGCAGCAGGCGCGATGCTCAATTCCGCGCCCACGCTGGATGAATTCGTCCAACAGATTCGTGGTCAGCTTATCAATAAGCCAACGATGAGTGATGCGCCATGAAGAGAGCGGCAAAGCATGCTTTCGGTATTGGCTTGGCGTTTTCTTTGATCTGTTTGCCTGAGCTGACGTTGGGTTATGCCTACGTGGGCCAAGCAGGCCCGCCACCAGAGTCGCCATTGGGAAGTCAGACGACAGGTGAGCCAGTGACTTGGCCAGATGGTCAGGCCAACGTGCTGTTCGCGCTTAATAATCTAAGTTCGGACTATATCAGTAGCGCAGTTGCAGCAATGGCGGCATGGAATGCTGTGGGCACGCGTGTACAGCTCCAGCAGGGGTCACGAGTTGCAGCTCCCTGTAACGGTAGTGATCGTGTGAATACAGTTGGATGGTTGCCTAGCACTTGCGATGGCGAAGAGTTCGGCGATGCACTCGCGATCACGGTGATCAGTTTTCGCTACTCGTCTACGAACCGATGGGAGATCGTCGATGCAGACATCATCCTCAACCAAAATCGATCATGGATCCCTTATAAGTCCGGTCGATTGAGCGGTGGGCAAGTGGATTTCCGCCGCGTCATACTGCATGAGCTTGGACATGCCATCGGCCTGGAACATCCAGACGAAGCAGGGCAGCATGTAGAAGCCATCATGAATTCGCAGGTGAGCAATCTCGATACGCTGCAAGCCGATGACCGCCAGGGAATCGCTTTCCTCTATGGCGGCAGCACTAACCCCGCAACACGTACTCCTGCTGCCTCTTCTGGAAGTGGCGGTGGCGGCGCAGATGTGATGCTGACTTTGTTAGGAGCGATTGCGGTGTTGCGTCGCCGCGTCGCTCAAGTTGGGTAAGCAATACTCCGTATATGCAGCGTATGAGGGACAGCAGTCCTTCAACCCGCTGCTCGTTGCTCTTCTAGAGTAGAAGTAGCGGTTTCTGGCTCTTCTATCAATTCATCGTCGAGCCCACGGAAATCCCAGCGATCGCGATCCATGAGTTGGCTGAGCTGAATGTTGCCGAGCGCGCTTAGCATATTGCTTGGTACTTTCGGATTCTCGGCGGCGAGTTCACGGATGAGCTGTTTGACGCGGCGTCGCGTCATGTTTTCCTGTGAGCCACAAAGATTACAGGGGATGATGGGGAATGCTTGTTCAGTAGCGTATTCGATGATGTCGCTTTCCTGGCAATAGACTAGTGGGCGAATCACGATGTGTTTTTTGTTGTCGGTGAGAAGCTTCGGGGGCATCGAGCGGATTTCACCACTGTAGAGTACCGACATCAGCAGGCTTTCGATGAGATCGTCGCGATGATGGCCGAGCGCGATCTTGGTGAAACCGTTTTCAGCCGCGTAGCGATAGATGTTGCCGCGGCGCATGCGCGAGCACAGCGAGCAATAGGTTTTGCCTTCAGGAATTTTGTCGAGCACCACCGAATAAGTATCGCGACGTTCGATGGTGTAGGGCACGTCTTCTTTTTCCAGCCAGGCGCGCAGACCGCTATCGTCCCAGCCGGGCTGCCCTTGGTCGAGCGTGAACGCATGCAGGTGCAAGCGACCACGCAGATGCAGGCGCAGCTTCTTCATCATCCGCAGCAGCGTGTAGGAGTCCTTGCCACCTGACAGGCAAACCAGGACGCGATCGTCATGATGGATCATGCCGTAATCTGCGACGGCTTTGCTGACGTAGTTGAGGAGCTTGCTTTCGACTTTGGACATTTTTTTTCAGGGGGGTGCGTACGTTTTCTGAGGAGAGGAGTAATATGTAGACCATCCTTGTAAGGTAAGAATGGATGCCCGAGCAGTATCTGACAATATCTAATTAAATCAGCGTTAGCTTGCAAGATTATACGCAGGGGCCTTGGTGATTACGAGGTTCTGCGGCGGGCTCCCGCGATCTGGTGCGGGGGGGGGACGAAATAGCGGTCTTCAAGCGTGAATGCTATCAGATGGAATTGTCCATCGCGAGTACTGGCGATCAGTTGATTGATGAGATCGCTACGTCACTGATCAGCGGGCTTGAGCGCGCGCCGGATGACAGCCTGCTTTGGCAGCGCATGGGTTTGCTCCTGGCGAGTACGTCTTCACTCGAATTCTCACCGACACTACGGCCTTGGATGTTGCGCGCCTTGCAACATCCACATCTCTATCCGCCAGATATCGCTGGCTCCATCGCCTCAATGTTATGCCGCGCACCGCTGATCGCGGCGCTTTCCACGCAAGCAATGCAAGGGTGTTTCCCCGCTGGGCGCACATTGGGAGATGTGCTTGCACAGCTTGCTGATGATAAATTGCTGCTGGCGTTGATGGTGACAACCGTCGTACCGAATGCACCGCTGGAGCAGGTGTTCACCGCTTTGCGCCGTGCCCTGCTGCTTGGCGGCGAGGATGCGCTGGCGATGATCGATGAGCGTGTGTTATCGCTGATCGTTGCGCTCGCGATTCAGGCGTTTATCGTCGAGTATGTTTGGTATGTCACGGATGAAGAGGAGCAGGCTCTGGTCGCGCTCACGACGCGTGTCGAAGAGGCGCTGCGGTGTGATGACATCAATGATCCCTGCGTGCTCTGCTGGCTGGCTATCGTGGCAGCTTACCGGCCGCTGCTTGAGCTGGATCATGCTGAGTCGCTGGTCGCTGGTCGCTGGTCGCTGCCTGTGGCGTTTGCAGAGTTGATCAGATTTCAGATCGTTGAACCTCTTGAAGAGCGCGTATTGCGCCGCCGCATTCCGCGCCTAACGCAGATTCACGATCAAATATCTCAAAAGGTTCGCCAGCAGTATGAGGAGCATCCCTATCCACGCTGGATCAGAGCGGACAGGGCGCCGCAGTCGATTTCATTGCTGGCCTACATGGAGATTATTGGAGCAGAGGCGCCGCGCAGCGTGAGTTTTGCGAAACCCGATGTGTTGGTCGCGGGGTGTGGCAGTGGCATGCAATCGATTTTTGCAGCGACGTTTTATCGTGATGCAAAAGTGCTTGCGCTCGATCTCAGCTTGGCGAGTCTGGCGTATGCAAAGCGCAAGACGGCTGAACTGAAGCTGACGCGCATCGAATACGCTCAGGCGGATATCATGGAGCTACGCAAGTTGAAACGGTGCTTTCATGTCATAGAAAGCATAGGTGTTCTGCATCATCTCGCCGATCCGGTTGCGGGCTGGAAGATATTGAAGAGCATGCTGCGCTCGGGCGGGATCATGAGGATTGCGCTTTACAGTGAGACCGCGCGGCAGGGTGTCGTCATGGCGCGTGATCATATCGCCGCCCGAAATTATCAGCCTGTGCCTGCGGATATTCGCCGGTGTCGCCTCGAACTGCTCGAGTATCCTCAGGATCACCCAGTCAGCATACTGAGAAATACGGCGCGCGATTTCTACAGCATGAGTGATTGCCGCGATCTGATCTTTCACGTCAACGAGCATCGCTTCACTTTGCCGCAACTGCAACAAGTGCTGCACGAGCTGGGCTTGCGCTTCCTGTGTTTCAATCAATTCAACCCTGTCTACCTGGAGCTATATCGTCGACGTTTTCCTGATGATCCGGCCATGCGCTCGCTTGATAACTGGCACCTTTTCGAGCTGGAATATCCGGATACTTTCATCGGCACCTACGATTTCTGGTGCCAGAAAGCCTGATCACCTCTGGTCGACAGGTGTTGTGCGCCCGCGATACCACCTTCTTTGAATTTGCTATCATTCTGGGTTCATTGGTGCCCCTTTTTACTGAATCAGGCAGATCGTAAGCGGTCTGCCTGAATGCTGCCGTGGAGGTTTACGATGTCTGAAAAATTGAACAAAGTCAGCAGCCGAATCACTGAACCCAAGTCCCAGGGTGCATCGCAGGCAATGCTTTATGGCGTTGGCCTCAGCGAGCGCGAGATGGGCCTGCCGCAGGTCGGTATCGCGAGCGTGTGGTGGGAGGGCAATCCCTGCAATATGCACCTCAACGATCTCGCCGCTGTGGTGAAGGAAGGCGTGCGCGCGGCGGATTTGGTGGGGCTGCGTTTCAATACCATCGGTGTCAGCGATGGCATTTCGATGGGCACCAATGGCATGAGTTACTCGTTGCAATCGCGCGACATCATCGCCGATTCGATCGAGACGGTGATGGGCGGTCAGTGGTACGACGCCAATATTTCCATTCCCGGTTGCGACAAGAACATGCCCGGCTGCCTCATCGCCATGGGCCGCATCAATCGGCCAGCGCTGATGATCTACGGCGGCACCATCAAGCCTGGCCATCTGAAAGACGGCAGCCCGCTCGATATCGTGTCGGCGTTCCAAAGCTACGGTGCCTACATTGCCGGCAAGATCGATGAGCCGATGCGCGAGCAGGTCGTGCGCAACACCTGCCCTGGCGCGGGCGCATGCGGCGGTATGTATACCGCCAACACCATGGCCTCAGCGATCGAAGCCATGGGCATGACATTGCCTTACAGCTCATCGACGCCAGCGGTTGATCCCGGTAAGCTCGAAGAATGCCGCCGCGCGGGCTCTGCGATTCGTGTGCTCCTGGAGCGTGATATCAAGCCACGCGACATCATGACGCGCGCTGCGTTTGAGAATGCAATCGTGGTTGTGATCGCGCTCGGTGGTTCGACCAATGCTGTGCTGCACTTGATCGCGATGGCGCGCGCTGTTGGTGTTGAGCTCAGCATCGATGACTTCCAGGCAGTGAGCGATCGCATTCCTTTCATCGCTGATCTCAAGCCGAGCGGACGCTATGTGATGGAAGATCTGCACGACGTCGGCGGCACGCCGGCGGTGATGAAATATCTGCTGGAACACGGCCTCATCGATGGCAGCTGCATGACCGTCACCGGCTGCACAGTTGCGGAAAATCTTGCCGATCTACCTGGCCTCAAGCCGGGGCAGGAAGTCATTCTTCCGCTTGATCGCCCGATCAAAGAGAGCGGCCACATCCGCATCCTCAAAGGCAATCTCGCGCCAGGCGGTGCGGTCGCAAAAATCACCGGCAAGGAAGGCACGAAATTCTCCGGTCCGGCGCGCGTGTTCGACGCCGAGGAAGAGATGCTGCATGCGCTGGAGCAGGGCCGCATCGGCAAAGGTAATGTTGTGGTGATCCGCTATGAAGGTCCGAAGGGCGGCCCTGGCATGCCGGAAATGCTCACACCGACTTCTGCCATCGTCGGTGCAGGGCTCGGCAAGGATGTCGCCTTGATCACGGATGGCCGCTTCTCCGGCGGCTCGCACGGATTCATCATTGGTCACGTCGTGCCAGAAGCACAGGAAGGTGGACCGATCGCGCTCATTCGCGATGGCGATGTCATCACTATCGATGCTACCGCTAACACCCTGTCCGTCGCGCTCGATGATGCTGAGCTTGCGCGTCGCAAGGCCGGTTGGAAAATGCCGCCGTACAAAGCCACCCGCGGCACGCTCTACAAATACATCAAAAGCGTCAAAGATGCTTCTCAGGGCTGCGTGACGGATGAGTAGTGGGGATGATGTGGCGCTACTCACGCACAAGCGTTGAGCAGCGGGTTGTAGCTGGCTAAGCGAACGGCATCAGCTGAGAGGCTGGTGCCGTTTGCGTTTCTACTGACGATACCAGCGTGAGCGCAGTGCTTGCAGCACGCGTTCCGAGTATTCCACGCGACCGAGGCTGCCGTTGTAGCGTGCCAGCGCGCGCTTGAGGTCACCGCGCTCCTTATCGAGGTAGTAGCGCAGAATGGTGCAGCCAAAGCGCAGGTTAGTCTCGATGTGATGCAAACTGCCTTCAGGTTGGCCGAGCTCCTTGAGCCAGAACGGCATGACTTGCAACAGGCCCTGCGCGCCGACGACC
>JAITWN010000185.1 GCA_031285245.1 Chromatiales bacterium
CGGCGCGCTGGTGAAACACTCCTTGCTATTTTCCAATGTCCACGTTCGCTCGTACTCGCACGTCGAGGATCGCGTGGTGTTGCCTGACGTAGAGATCGGTGAGCATTGCCGCTTGCGTCGTGTCGTGGTCGACAAGGGTTGCCGTATTCCGGATAACACCGTCATCGGCTACGACCGCGAGCAGGACGCGCGTCGTTTCTACATCAGTGAAAATGGCGTTATCGTCGTCACTCCGGAGATGCTGGGCCAGGACTATCATCGTGTCCACTAGCCAGCCACCGCTGAAGGTGGTGCTGTGTTGGCACATGCATCAACCGGAGTATCGCAGTTACGCTGACGGCGTTTACCAGCTCCCCTGGGTTTACCTGCACGCCATCAAAGACTACATCGACATGGCAGCGATCATCGAGGCGACGCCTGGCGCGCGTGCGGTGATCAACTTCGTGCCGATCCTGCTCGATCAGATCGAAGATTATGCTGCCGATATTCACGCTTTTTTCAGTGCGCGCACGCCGATCAGAGATCCATTGCTGGCGGCGCTTGCAGAGAGTGAATTCCCGCTCGAGCATGAGCGCCGCCTGGCGCTCATTCGCGCCTGTTTACGCGCCAATGAGAAACGACTGATCCAGCGTTTCCCGGCATATCGTCGTCTCGTTGATATGACCGGTCTGCTCAAAGATAACCCTGAAGATATCGCCTATTTCAGCGACCAGTATCTCGCTGACATCGTGACTTGGTATCACCTCGCTTGGCTCGGTGAAACCGTGCGCCGCGATGATGCGCGCGTGCGCCACTTGATGAAGAAGGCGAGTTTCTTTTCGCACGAAGATCGTTTGCAGTTGCTCGAAATCATTGGCCAAATCGTCGGCGCCATCGTCGAGCGCTATCGCGTGCTCGCGCAAAGCGGGCGTGTCGAGCTGTCGATGACGCCGTATGCGCATCCCATGCTGCCACTGCTGCTTGATTTTTCGAGCGCACGTGAAGCGGTGCCGGAAATGCCCTTGCCGTCAGCGCCCTGTTACCCAGGTGGCCTTGAGCGAGCGCACTGGCATTTGAGCCAAGGTATCAGAAGCTTCGAACATCACTTCGGTTTCCGTCCGCAGGGCTGCTGGCCGGCAGAGGGCGGCGTCAGCGCAGCAGCGCTGGCATTGCTCGGTGAATATGGTTTCCGCTGGACCGCGACCGGCGCCAGCGTGCTCGGCAACAGCTTGGCGAATACTGATAGATTGCAGAGCGATAGTGGCGCTTTCCATCGCGCCTATCGCATTGATGACGCTGGGCCTGCCTGCTTCTTTCGCGATGATGGTCTGTCTGATCTCATTGGTTTTACCTATCACGATTGGCACGGTGATGATGCGGTTGCCAATCTCATGCATCACATGGAAAACATTGCGCACGCCCGTCCTGGCGATGACAATCGCGTGGTGTCAATCGTGCTCGATGGTGAAAACGCTTGGGAAGCCTATCCTGAAAACGGCTACCACTTCATTACCGCGCTCTATCGTCAGCTTGCCGGACATCCCGATATCGAGCTCACCACTTTCAGCGATTGCCTGGCGCAGGGCCTTGCGCCGGTGGGGCTCGAAAAGTTGGTCGCGGGTAGCTGGGTTTATGGCAATTTTTCTACCTGGATGGGCGACAAGGATAAGAATCAGGGTTGGGATCTCTTGTGCCAAGCCAAAGCCGCTTATGATCGCGTGATCGCAGAAGATCGTTTGGATGAAGTCTCGCGTGAACGCGCGCTGTGGCAGCTCGCGGTATGCGAAGGCTCTGATTGGTGCTGGTGGTTTGGTGATTACAACCCTTCTGACTCCGTGGGCGACTTCGAGCGCCTCTACCGTCTGCACCTCAGTAATCTCTATCGCTTTCTCGGCCTGGAACCGCCGCAGAATCTCCTCCAGATCATCAGCACTGGAGGCGGTTATGCAGAGCAGGGCGGTGTCATGAGGCGAGGACAGGCCGGGCCGTAGGCGTTTTGGAAACGAGTTCTCCATTCGAACGTCGCAGCGGCATCCTGCTGCATCCCAGTTCGTTGCCGAGCGCGCGGTCGCAAGGTGATCTCGGCGACACCGCGCATCGCTTCGTTGATTTCCTCGCTGAAGCTGGCCAGACCGTGTGGCAGGTGCTGCCACTTGGGCCAACGCACGATGGCGGTTCGCCTTATCAATGCCTGTCAGTGCATGCCGGCAATCCACGACTCATCAGCCGGGAGCGTTTGGTCGAAATGGGCTGGTTGCCGGAGGATCTGCTGCGTGCTGATCCATCCAGCGAAGCTGCGGTATATGGCGACGATGGTCTGTGGGCGCAGGCGCTGCATGGCTTCAACGCACATGCGGATGAAGCAGCGCGCACCGCCTATGCGCAATTCTGCACCGCGCAGCGTGATTGGCTCGAAGACTATGCGCTCTTTGTCGCGCTGCGCGCAGAACATCATCACTCAGCATGGACCGACTGGCCCGCATCACTGCGTGATCGCGATATCGCAGCGCTTGTCGCTGCCCATCAGCAGCATCAGGCCGTTATCGAGCGCGTGTGCTTCGAGCAGTTCGTCTTCTATCACCAATGGGCTGAGCTGCGCCAACACGCTAACAGTCGCGGCATATTGCTATTTGGCGATATGCCGATCTTCGTCGCTCACGACAGCGTCGATGTTTGGGTCGATCGCCATCTGTTCAAGCTCGACGAACGCGGTCAGCCGACAGTCGTTGCAGGCGTGCCACCGGATTATTTTTCCGCGACCGGCCAGCGCTGGGGTAATCCGCATTATCGCTGGGACGCCATGGCGCAAAGCGGTTATCGCTGGTGGATTCGCCGCATCGAAAGCCATCTCGCCATGCTCGATCTCATCCGCATCGATCACTTCCGCGGCTTCGAAGCGTTCTGGGAAATTCCTGCGGCAAGTCCCGATGCTATTGGTGGCTACTGGGTAGATGGGCCGCGTGAAGCATTGTTCGATGCGCTGCGCGCGCGTTTTGGCGAACTGCCTTTCGTCGCCGAAGATCTTGGCGTGATCACGCCGGAAGTCTATGCACTGCGCGATCGTTACGCGCTGCCGGGCATGCGCATCTTGCAGTTTGCTTTCGACGGCGCAGCGGACAATCCTTATCTACCGCACAACTACAGCCGCGCGGCCGTGGTCTACACCGGCACGCATGACAACGACACGACCGTGGGTTGGTATCAATCGCTTGATGAAGGCGCGCGCCAGCACGTCGAAGAATATCTCGGCTATCCGCGCGAAGCCATGCCCTGGTCCCTCATCCGCGCCGCGCTATCCTCAGTCGCAGAAATGGCCATCATCCCCATGCAAGATGCGCTAGCTCTAGGCGCCGCCCACCGCATGAACGTCCCCGGCACCACCAGCCCCAGCAACTGGCGCTGGCGCTTCGACTGGCATCAAGTGCCCAGCGACCTCGCCCCACGCTTGCAGCGCATGACGCATCTGTACGGTCGCTAGTCGCCTGACGTAGAGGTTGTGGCATCTTCGTATAGGTTAGCGCCTCGCTTTGCTGCGCCCAACATTCAATGCTCAAGACCGATATCACACACCGCGCCAAACGAAACGTCCTATAGTATGCTGACGCACGAAACGCATTGCGATTTATGAGGGTTCAAAAATGAAGTGTCTTTCGCCAAATGTTTCTGTCCGCTTGGCATCTGCTGTGGTGGCTGCGGGGTTGGGGTTTTCGTCTTGCATTGCTGCTGCTGACGAATGGTTTGATGAGGTGGCTAAGGGGTACTACATCGGGGCGGGGCTTGGTCAGTCTAAGATCAGTGATGTTAACTGTAACGATCCGGTGGTTGTCGCTGATGCGTTTGATCAGAGCTGTAGCGCGAAGGATACGGCTACTGCGTTTAAGCTTTTTGGTGGATACAAGCTGCCGATTGCGCCGGAGTCGAGATATTCAGCGGCGATTGAGCTCGGTTATGTTGATTTCGGTAAAGTTGGCTTATCGGGAACGGACAGCGCGTTTGGTGCAACGAAGCTTGATATAGCTACTTCTGGAATCAATCTTTCAGTGCTTGGTGCCGTGGAAGTGATTGAGCGGTGGTCGCTGATAGGCAAGCTTGGGTTGCTGCGTTGGAATGCTGATTATAGTGCGTCCAGCAGTATTGATGGGAAAGCTCCGGGAAGCAGCGATTCCGGAACCGGTTTTGCCTTCGGCATTGGTGGAATGTTCGCGGTGACGCCGCAGATCTCGGCGCGCTTGGAATGGGAGCGCTTCGATATGGATGATGCGAACGCGAACCTGCTTTCAGCGAGCGTGGTGTACGCCTTCTGATCTGATTCGATAGTCAGTTGAAGCTATAAAAAAGGGGCGGCGGGATTTGAGATGATCCCGCCGCCCCTTTTTATTTTTACTTGCATCACAGCCAGAGCATCAGCCCAACTTCAAACCGTCTGCTGAGTAGTTTGTGGTAGGGATACATGCGCATGCGATATTCCTGGCGGCCGGGAAGGGGCGGTTGCAGGTCGAGGGCGAACAGCGTTTCGCCATGAGTATTGCGTCCCGTGGCTTCGAAGCGATAGACGCTGCGAGTGGCGCGCTCCTCGGGGGAGAGCTCCTCGTCGACCAGGCATTCGAGATAGACATCTTCGTCGTTAAGGCCATTGAGCTGCACGGCGATTTCTATCCTCATCTGCTCGCCTGCACGCAGGATGCCAGAGGATTGATCGAGACGATGCATCTGCACGCCCGGCCACGCTGCGCGCACCTGGCGCTTCCAGTCGGCGAGCTGCTGCGCGGGTGCACAACCCTCGCGTGACAGCAGTGCGCGCTGTTTTTTGGCGGCGCTGTAGAGCTTTTCCAGGTAGTCCATCACCATGCGCTGCGCGTTGAAGCGCGGCATCAGCGAACTCATCGAATTCTTTGCCTTCTCCACCCATTTCGGCGAATAACCGCTGGCGCTGCGGCTGTAGTAGAGCGGCACGACTTCGCTTTCGAGCAGATCGAGCAATTCGTTCGCTTCCTCGCGATTGCGGAAGTTTTCATCGTACTGCGGACCGTGAGGCGCGATGGCCCAGCCATTCTCACCGTTATAGCCTTCGCCCCACCAGCCATCGAGCACGCTGAGATTGATCACGCCATTGATACCAGCTTTTTCGCCTGATGTGCCGCTCGCTTCCATCGGGTAGTTGGGGTTGTTGAGCCAGACATCGACGCCAGTGACGAGCTTGCGACCGAGCGCGAGATCGTAACCTTCGACCATGAGGATCTTGCCTTCGAATTCAGGTAGACGCGAATACTCGTGAATGACTTTGAGTAGCTGCTGGCCAGGGATGTCGAGCGGGTGAGCTTTGCCGGCAAAGACGAAGATCACTGGGCGCTCCGGGTTATTGACGAGACGCGCCAGACGCTCGGGATCCGAGAATAGCAGAGTCGCGCGCTTGTAGGTGGCGAAGCGGCGTGCGAAGCCAACGGTCAGAATGTCTGATTCGGGTGAGGTCAGATGACGCGTGATGCGTTCGATCTGCGTCGGGCTCGCGCCGCTGCGCTTGAGCTGAATGCAGAGGCGCTGAGAGAGATCCTTGTAGAGCTGCGTCTTCAGCGATTGGCGCACGCTCCAGAAGGTGTGGTCCGGAATGTCGTTGACGCGCTCCCAGAATTCTTCACTCAGCAGCTCGTTGCGCCAGCGGCTGCCGAAGTTGAGGTCGAGCATGTGCGTCCACTCCTGCGCCAGGAAGGTTGGCACGTGCACGCCGTTGGTGACGTAGTCGATCGGATTTTCGTGCGCCGGAATCTGCGGCCAGACATATGCTTCCATATGCGAAGCAACACTGCCATGAATGCGGCTGACGCCGTTGTGGAAGCGTGAACCGCGCAGCGCGAGCGAGGTCATGTTGAAACCTTTGGGATTGCCAGGGAAGCTGCCAATCTCAAGAAAACGGTGCGCATCAAGCTTCATCTCCGGCAGGAAATCTGCGAAGTAGGGCATGATCATGTCGTGCGCGAAGATGTCATGGCCTGCCGGCACGGGGGTGTGCGTGGTGAACA
>JAITWN010000215.1 GCA_031285245.1 Chromatiales bacterium
GCCATGGATGTTAGCGCCCGTCACATAGCTGCCTGGGCTGCCATACTCATCAGCCGTCTGGTAGCAATCGTTGTGGATCTTCTTCATGATCTCGCGCAAGCGCCGCTCGGTGTACTCGAAGCTCCAGGCATCACGGCTAGCGTTCTGCTGCATTTCAAGTGCCGAGGTCGCAACACCACCCGCGTTCGCCGCTTTGCCCGGCGCGTATGCAACACCGGCTTCTTCGAAGAGCCGTATCGCTTCTGCGGTGCACGGCATGTTCGCGCCTTCAACCACTGCAAGGCAGCCGCTCGCGATCAGTGCACGCGCATCCTTGCCATCAAGCTCATTCTGCGTTGCGCACGGGAAAGCGAGCTGGCAGGGAATGCTCCAGATGCTCCCATCCTTGATGAATTTCGCATCAGAGTAGCGTTCGACGTATTCGTTGATGCGGCCGCGACGCTGCTCTTTGATCTCACGTACCGCTTCCAAATTGATCCCAGCAGGATGATGAAGCACACCACTCGAATCCGAGCAGGCAACGACACGCGCACCGAGCGCTTGCAACTTCTGGATGGCATAGATGGCAACATTGCCGGAGCCTGACACCACGCAAGTCTTGCCATCGAAGTTGTCGCCGCGCGTCTTCAGAATTTCTTCGGCGAAGAACACCGCGCCATAACCCGTCGATTCACGACGCACCAGCGCGCCGCCCCAATGCGGGCTCTTGCCTGTGAGCACGCCGGATTCGTAACGACCGGTGATGCGCTTGAACTGACCGAAGAAGAAGCCGATCTCACGCCCGCCAACACCGATGTCACCGGCTGGCACGTCGGTGTATTCGCCGACGTAAGGATAAAGCGCGGTCATGAAGCTCTGACAGAAGCGCATCACTTCACCATCGGATTTACCTTTGGGATCGAAGTCAGAACCACCCTTGGCGCCGCCGATCGGCATGCCAGTCAGTGCGTTCTTGAAGATCTGCTCGAAGCCGAGGAATTTAATGATGCCGAGATTGACTGAAGGG
The DNA here is from genome assembly GCA_031285245.1 of Chromatiales bacterium. Classification (GTDB taxonomy): domain Bacteria; phylum Pseudomonadota; class Gammaproteobacteria; order SZUA-140; family SZUA-140; genus JAITWN01. The sequence goes on from JAITWN010000215.1 coordinate 1,007, forward strand.
TGAAAACGCAGACCGCCTTTGTAAGGACCAAGCGCGCTGTTGAAGCCGACGCGAAATCCGCGATTGATTTGCACTTCACCGCGATCATCCTGCCACGGCACGCGGAAAATGATCTGGCGCTCAGGCTCACAGATACGCTCGATGATCTTGTGCTCAGCGTATTCCGGGTGCTTGCGCAGCACCGGCCCCAAGCTCGCCGCTACTTCCCGCACCGCCTGATGAAACTCCGGCTCGCCAGCATTGCGGCGCAGCACTTGCTCCACGATGCCTTCGATGCGAGCGTTTATTGCTGACATGAAATGCTACCTCCTCTATAAACCACAGCGTTCATCTCTCATACTGAAGCCACGCAGCGAGATGTCGAGCTGACGCGACCAAGCAATCACCTTGAACTTCGCCCCCATCTCACCTGGCAAGGTGAGGCGTTGCACTTGTGCAGAAAGTCGCGCACGCTCGGCATCCCCTGCTTCCTGCAGTTGCGCTCCGACAAACTCCTGCAAACCACAGCCGAACAGAAACCAAGCCTGCGTAGTATATCCCGCGAGCCGCAAGCCGTGCGCATCCCCAACTTCGGCCCCCATTTCAGCAAGCCGAGTGAAATCGATGTGACAAGTAATGTCTTGCAAGCCAGGCAGGATCAGCGGATCGTCATGGGCGCGGTGGCGGTAGTGGCACATCAGCGTGCCCGCGCCGCGCTCCGGATGGTAGTATTCGCGGCGCGGATAGCCATAGTCGATGAGTAGCAAAGCGCCCTGCTCCAGCGTAGCGGCAGCCGCACTCATCCAGGACTCCATCGCCAGATTGAGCTCGAAACAGTAGCCAGGGCGGAAAGATGAGCGCCCGAGTACAGCGAAAATAGCCTCCATGCGCACCGCAAGACGGTCATCTTCAGGTGCTGCCGCACCCCAACCAAAGCGATCGCCGCGCCAACCGACGCGCATCTCGCTCAAGCCACTCTCACTATCCAGCACCAAACGATGCACAGGCATCGCGTCCAGCAGTTCGTTGGCAAACATGACACCACAGAACCCCCGCTCCGGAAGTTGATCAAGCCACTCAATCCGGTTGGCAAGCCGCGGAATGCGTTCGGCGAACAGCGCCGCCTGACGCGCGCGCAGATCGGCGCTGGTTTCAAGGATGAAATAACGCGTAGCTAATACGCCGCGGCGTTCGAGCTCGGCCAGCAGCTCGCAGGCGAGCGTACCGGTGCCGGCACCGATTTCAAGCACATCGCCGCCCCCCAGGGCGAGCAGCACTTCTTCCACCTGCGTGGCGAGACAACGCCCGAACAGCGGTGATATTTCCGGCGCGGTGACGAAATCACCGCGTGCGCCAAATTTGGTGCTGCCCGCGCTGTAATAACCGAGCCCCGGCGCATGCAGCGCAAGATTCATGTAGTCAGCAAAAGTGATGCTGCCGCCGGCGCGATCAATTGATGAACGAATCAGCGCGAGCACTCGCTCGCCGTGCGCGCGCGCTTCCTCGTCAGGCGGCGGCAAGGCACCGAGATCATCGAATGGTAGGCGAGCGGTCATGCCGCGCTTTCCTGCATGGCGATCGTGCTAGTATCGAACTTGATCACCGCCTCACTCTTTTCTGCATGAGAATCGCCATGACCACTTCGCCTGACAGCCTGAACGGCAAAGTTGCATTGATCACTGGCGCGGCGCGGCGCATCGGTGCGCAGATAGCGCGCACGCTGCATGATGCAGGCATGCATGTCGCCCTGCACTATCGCCACTCCGCAGGGCCGGTGCATGCGCTGTGCCGTGAACTCAACGCGCAGCGCGCTGATTCGTCGTTCGCCATCGCCGCAGAGCTCTGTGATAGCGCTGCGCTTCCCGCTCTGCTGCGCGCAGCAGAGCAGCGCTGGGGACGCCTCGATGCCTTGATCAATAATGCCTCGGCGTTTTATCCGACGCCGATCGGCAGCGTCACCGAAGCACAGTGGAGCGATCTCATCGACGCTAATCTGAAAGCCCCGTTCTTTTTGTCTCAGCTCGCCGCGCCCGCGCTCTCTAGCTGCAAGGGCTGCATCGTCAACATCACTGACATTCATGGCGAGCGCCCGCTGCGCGATCACAGCGTGTACAGCATTTCCAAGGCGGGGCTCGCGATGATGACGCGCGCGCTGGCACGCGAGCTCGCACCCGAGATTCGCGTCAACGGCATTGCACCTGGAGCCATCATGTGGCCTGAATCCGAAATGGATGAAGCTACCCGCGCCGACATTCTTTCCCGCATTGCCCTCAAGCGTCAGGGTAGCCCTGTAGACATCGCGCGCGCGGTGTTGTTCCTGCTGCGTGATGCGCCGTATGTCACCGGCCAGATCATCGCGATCGACGGTGGCCGTTCGCTGAGCAATTAGGCAGGCCGTCACGCGCCTTCCCAATCGAAAGCGACGATCGCCGGGAGCTCGCGATCGCGACTGAAGTCCGCCCACAGTTCGGCGTAGCTGCGCCCGAGCACGGGGTGGCGCATCGCGCCAGCAATTTCCGCCAGCGGCGCGAGCACAAAGACATATTCCAGGATTTCTTCACGCGGCAAGCGCAGCGATCCTTCCTGCAGGATGAGGTCGTCGTACAGCAGCAGATCCATATCGAGGGTACGCGACACGATGCCGGCGCCAACGCGCACGCGACCTCTTCGCGCTTCGGTCTCACGCAGAAACGCCGCCACGCTGCGCACATCTTCAATGGTGTCGAAAGCGGCGACGAGATTGTAGAAATCGTCACCCTTGAGACCAACCGCGGGGGTATCGTAAACGGAAGAGAGTTGCACCACGCCGTAACGCGCACGCAGCGCGTGCACACCGGCGCGAATATTGGATGCACGATCGATATTGCTACCGATGCTGACGTAAACGCGCGCCACTATGAGCGCCTTGTGCGCTCGATGATGACACCGACATCGCGCGCGCCGCGAATCGCACCACGCTTGTTGAGTTTGAGACGCACGGCATCGACGGCGAAGCGACTCAGAATGAGTTCGGCCACGCATTCGGCGAGCGTTTCCACCAATTGGAATTCACTGCCGCGCACGAACTCGATCACCGCCTTGGAGACGGCTTTGTAATCCAGCGCATCGTCGATGGAATCGCTCGCCGCTGCGCGCGCGACATCCGTTGCCATTTCTAGATCGAAGCTGATCGTCTGGCGAACGCGGCGCTCCCACTCGAAGATGCCGATGATGGTGTCGATCTTGAGATCGGTGAGATAAACGATGTCCCTATTCATGGCAGCAACTCCTGATTGGAGTGTGTCATGCCCAGCGATTTTCCTTTATATTGACGCAGGCGCTCGGGAGTGCGCGCGCTTTGCGGGACACGCGCCACGGGTAAATCGGCAACCATCTGATGTATTCCTGAAGCTCACTCAGCTGTCGGCGAAATCCTAGCACAACACACATGCCCGCACTCCTCGATATTGCAGTTTGCATCGGCGCCTATCTGCTCGGCTCGATTTCCTCAGCCATTCTGCTGGCGCGAGCCGTCGGCATGGCCGACCCGCGCAGCGCCGGCTCCGGCAATCCGGGCGCAACCAATATGCTGCGCCTCGGTGGCAAGAAGATCGCGGCGCTGGTCTTTCTCGGTGACATGCTGAAAGGTCTCGTTCCGGTGCTGATCGCGGTGGCGCTCCAGCTTTCCCCGCTGACGATCGCTGCGACGGGGCTCTGCGCCTTCGCTGGCCATATCTATCCAGTATTTTTTGGCTTCAAGGGTGGCAAGGGCGTTGCAACCGCGTTCGGTGTGATGCTGGGCTATGCCAGTCTGCCCGCAGTTACCGTCGGCGTCGTCTGGCTGGTGATGGCGATGATTTTTCGCATTTCCTCACTGGCGGCGATCACCGCTGCGGTGATCGCGCCCGCTGCGATGTGGCGCTTGCAAAGCCATCGTGAGTTCGCCATCGCGATGCTGCTGATGAGTGTGGTGCTGCTGTGGCGTCACCGTCGCAACATTCTCAATTTGATCCAAGGCGCCGAATCGAAGATCGGTAGCAAGAAGGATTAGCGCGGCAGATAGCGCGCGACGTCGATATCCATTTCTGTAAGTGCGCTGAGCGGCCAGCGCGCACGCACATTGAAGCTCGCATCAGCACGCGCACCAGTAGCGAGACGCAAACAACCCGCGAAAGCGATCATCGCACCGTTATCGGTGCAGTATTCCAGGCGCGGATAATAAAGCTCTGCGCCTTCACCTCGCGCCATTTCGCGCAAGCCTGCACGTAGCGCCTGATTGGCGCCGACGCCGCCGGCAACAATGAGCCGACGATAGCCGGTCTGGCGCAAGGCGCGACGACACTTGATGACCAGCGTGTCGACCACCGCTTCCTGAAAAGCGAGCGCGAGATCGGCGCGCGTCTGTAAATCCGCACCTGCATGCTCGCGGCAAGCGTTAGCGGCGAAAGTCTTAAGGCCGCTGAAGCTGAGATCGAGCCCCGGTCGATCCACCATCGGGCGGGGAAATTCAAAGCGACCGGAGTGGCCGGTGAGAGCCAGCTTTTCGAGCGCCGGACCACCGGGATAATCGAGACCCAGCAGGCTTGCGGTCTTATCGAAAGCTTCGCCAGCGGCATCGTCCATCGTCTCACCGATGATGCGATAAACGCCGGGGCGCGCCACCGTGACCAATTGCGTGTGTCCACCAGACACCAATAGCGCGAGGAATGGAAATTCAGGCGCGGGCTGCTCGAGCAGCGGCGCCAGCAAGTGCGCTTCCATGTGATGCACCGCGACCGCCGGCATGCCCCATCCCCAAGCGAGAGAACGCCCCAGCGCGGCGCCGACCAGCAAGGCA
>JAITWN010000027.1 GCA_031285245.1 Chromatiales bacterium
GCTGATCAGCGCTATTGATGCGCAGCGCATCCATCTGGGCGCGGGCGGTGTAGAGCATCATGATGGCGAGGCAGAACAGTAGCAGCGATACCAGCACCAGAGTCGCGCCATGCTGATAGTGGTATAGGCGCTGGCATCGATGCCTGCGTGGTTGGTGCGCTGTGCCTAGCATACCAGCGCTGATTCTTGGTTCAGCGGATTTCATCGTTGCGCACATTGACGAAGCCAGTGACGGTATGTTGAATGGCAGCGCCGGTGGCGGCTCTGCCCGTGATTTGATAATTAACACCACGAATGACGAGGGTCGAGCCATCGGTGAGCGTACGTTCGTGATTGTCAGCAGCGAAATCGAGCGCGGTAACGGTGAGTGTGCTCGGATCGGTGACCGCGATCCAGACACCGCTGTTGCATGCGGCGCAGGTGACGGCTGCGCAGTTGTCATCGCTGGTTTTGACTTGTAGGGCGCCGCCTACAATGCGCAGGCCGAATTGATCCTGCGCGCGTGGCGCTCCGTTTGTCGACGTTTGGTCGCGATCGTAGCTGTAGAGCACGCAGCCGCTACCGACCAGGCGCAGCGGCGCGTAGCCGTTGATCGCTCCACCGCTGCTGGCATTGCGCGCACGGCTCCAATAGCCTGCGCGCCGTAATTCTCCGGAGATGAAGGCTGCGGCAGAACTGAGCGCTTGCTGTAGCCGATATTCCGCCTGCAAGCGCTGGTTCGCGGCGCTCGATGTGGAATACATGAGCAGCGCGCCGGCGAGTATGAATAGGCCTATGGTGCTGGCGATGAGCAGCTCGCTCAGCGTGTGGCCACGCATGTATCGTGTATTCAACATGCTGGAAAATCTCTGCCTTCGGGAGAACAGATGCGTATGCGTCCGAGGCTGCTGACGACGATATGCAGATTGCCGGCGTTATTGCTGAGACGCACCGTGCCCGGAGTGGCAGTGCCGCGCGCGGGATGGAAGACCGCGGTTTGCTGAGGCGTGAAGTTGGTGGTGAGCGCAACGCCAGGGAAATCGCCGCCTTGCCGGATGCGCGCGGGCATGCCGGTGTTGACGCAGTTGCTGCTCGTGCGGCAGTCGCAGGGACCAGCGTCGTTCATGCCGTAACACCATGGTGCGAGGCTTGTTGCCGGCGCGAAGGATACAGCGACAGTGGTGTCACGACGCAGTGCTTCTCCGCGCGCGAGCAGTAGCGCGGCATGGACGTCGGCACCCGCGGCGCGCAGACGTTGGCGGTCGATGAGGGCGGAGAACGACGGCAAGCTGCTCGTGAGCACGATGGCGATGAGAGAGATCACCAGCATGAGCTCGATGAGCGTGAAGCCGCGGCACAGTGCGTGCTGTGATGATGTCATGCGATCCTCCTGTGTCATTCATGTGCTGAAACTGGACCTTTGTTTTCGTCATTGCGAGGGGCGTTAGTCCCGTGGCAATCCAGGCGGCTACGTGGACTCCTTCAGCTTCGCTTTGCCAATGACGAAGATTTTCAGAGGTTCTGTAAATCCCTGTTCAAGCTTGCAGCCAAAGTTTCCAAGGCCAGAATCTCAGCGAAATTCCAGTGCCGAATTTCTCGGCAGTCCAGTTGCTGCGCAGGTATCGCATGGCTATGATGCCTGCCGGTCCGCGATGAAGTGATTGAAGCACGCGCGATCGCTTCGCGGAATGCGGCAATGGAGAAGCGTGCCCTGCCAAGGAAGGCGGAACGATGCATAGGGAAGTGGCTGACTCCGGAGCGCGTTGGCGTTCCAGAGCAATGTCGGGAATGAGTTTGATCGAAGTTCTGACGGTGATGGCGATACTTGCCATCTTGGCGGCGATTGCCTGGCCTTCGTATACCGATGTGCTGCGCAAAGGCCGCAGGATGGATGCGATCACCGCGCTGCAACGCGTACAACTCGATCAAGAGCGTTATCGCGCGGTGCATCATCGCTACGCGCAGCGCTTGAGTGATCTTGGCTGGCTTGCAGATGAAGTGGATTCGAGCGAAGGTTATTACCGCATTCGTCTCCAAGAAGTCGCCGATGCGAGAGTGGATTATCGCGTCCGTGCTGAGCCGAAGTCTGGAACGGATCAGATCAATGATGCCTGCGGCGCGTTTGCACTCGGCGCGCAGGGCGCGGATCCTGATGCGCCGGCAGATGCTGCGTGTTGGTTGCATTGAGCTTGCTCATGAGAACTTATAGGCTGGGCTTCGCATTGCGAAGCCCAGCGTGGGAACTGTCGGTGTTGGGCTCCACTTTGTTTAGCTAACCGATGAGCTCTGTGCTCGAGGGCTGGTGTTGGGTCGATCAAGCCGGGACCGTCGGCGCCATCCCTAGCGCCGACGGTCCAGAAAAAGCCTGCCCGATGCTGTCCCTCAAGTTTATAGGTTGGCTGAGCAGCGTGTGCCCAACGTTGGAAGCTTCGCTTCATATAGCGAAGCTCAGGAGTAATTTTCGGGGTGTTGGCACGCAGTAGAGGGTCGTGGGGGGGGGGCCCCCCGCGCGGGGCGGGGCGCCGCCCGCGGGGGCGACTAAAGGGGCCCCCCACGCCGGGGCG
>JAITWN010000101.1 GCA_031285245.1 Chromatiales bacterium
CGGTGCCATGCATCTGATCGATGTGCTGCGCGGACGCGACTCCGAGCGCGCGCAGCAATGGGGGCATGATCAACTCGCGGTCTTTGGGCTGGGTGCGGATCTTGACGAGGGCGCGTGGCGCGGCGTGTTTCGCCAGCTTGCTGCGCTCGGGTTTATTCGCGCCGACCATGAAGCTTATGGTGCGCTCAAACTCACCGAGGCGAGCCGACCGGTATTGAAAGGCGAGACCCGGATCGAGATGCGGCGGACGGTGAAGAGCGCACCGAAGTCGGTCAAGTCCAAGCGCATGGCGCCGCCGCCGGTGGCTGCCGCGGTCGATCAGTCCTTGTTCGGGCGTTTGAAAGCGTGGCGCAGCGAACAGGCTAAATTGCAGGGTGTGCCAGCTTACGTCATTTTTCACGATCGCACGCTGGCGGCGATCGCAGCGCAGCGTCCGCATGATCTCCCTGGACTCTCGCTCATCGACGGCGTCGGGGAGAAAAAGCTCGATCGCTACGGGCGCATGTTGCTCGAGTTCATTGGGCAGGAAGATGCCTACGCGGTTTCTCTCGGCGACTAGCCGCGCGTTTTTTTCTGCCAGGCAGGGAGTGCGCGCCGCGATGAGACGGGCTCACTGCTCTGTGGCAGGTAACGTATAATCCGCTGATTCGCCATTGGGGCGTATACAACCGACCGCCCAGCCCATACAGCAAGAGAGGAATACATGCAGATCGACAAGGATAAGGTGGTGTCTTTTCACTACCGCTTGAGCTCGCCTGAGTTTGGACTTATCGAAGATTCCCACGATGGTGAGCCGCTCCTCTATATGCATGGGCATGGTGGTCTGATCGCGGGGCTGGAAGCAGCGATGGTGGGGCACAATGCGGGTGATTCTTTCAGCGTCACGCTCGCGCCGGAGCAGGCTTACGGTCCGCGCAATGAAAACGCGGTGCAGCGTATTTCGAAGAGCCATGTCATTGGTTCAGACAAGCGCAAGCCCGATTTTCATCCCGGCATGATGGTGCAGGTCAATACCAACAGCGGCCCGCGTTCGGTGATCGTGATCAAGGTCGGGCTGAAGACGCTCGATGTCGATGCCAATCATCCACTTGCCGGGCGTACGCTCAGCTTCGATGTCGATGTGGTCGATGTGCGCGAAGCGAGCGCGGAAGAAATCGCGCATGGGCACGCGCATGGGGCGGGCGGGCACCAGCATTGAGCCTGGCGTTGAGCTTGGCATTGAGCAGGGAGCGCCTAGGCAGGAGATCTTAAGATGAGTGAGAAAGCGATATTGACGGTGGGTGATCAGCGTATCGAGCTGCCGGTCATGAAAGGTACCGATGGCAGGTTGTCGATCGATATTTCGCAGCTTCATGCGCAGACCGGTCTCACCACTTATGATCCTGCGCTTGCCAATACCGCGCTGTGTCGCAGCGCCATCACCTGGATCGATGGGGAGCAGGGCGTGCTGCGCTATCGCGGCGTGCCGATCGAGCAGTTCGATCAAGCGCCGAGCTTCGTCGAGGTCGCGTGGACGCTGATTTTCGGCCGTTTGCCGACGCGTGCTGAGCTCGATCACTTTCGCGAACAGCTCACCGCCAACGAGCTGCTGCATGAAGGGCTGAAGGCGCAGTTCCAGCACATTCCAGCAGATGCGCCGCCGATGGCGATTCTGTCAGCATCACTCAGCAATCTCGCCTGTTTCCATCGTCAGTTCATCGATGTCGAACAGCCCGAGCGTCTGGTCGAAGCAGCGGCGCGTTTGATCAGTAAAGTGCGCACGATCGCAGCGTTTTCCTATCGACGTTCGCGCGGGCTGCCGTTCATTTATCCAGATCCGAGTCTGCGTTACTGCGCGAATTTCCTGCACATGATGTTTTCGCTGCCTTATCGGCAGTACGAGGTGTCGCCGCAGATCGAGGAAGCGCTCAATCTGATCTTCATCCTGCATGCTGATCACGAGCAGAATTGCAGCACCACGGCGGTGCGCGTGGTGGGGTCGGCGCGCGCCAATTTGTTCGCGTCTTGCGCGGCGGGAGTCTCGGCGCTGTGGGGGCCGCTGCATGGCGGCGCCAACGTTGAAGTCATTCGCATGCTTGAGCGCATTCATGCGGGCGGGATGACGCCGGAGCAATGTATCCGCGATGCCAAGGACAAGACCAGTCCGTTTCGCCTCTATGGCTTTGGTCATCGCGTGTATCGCAATTTCGATCCGCGCGCGCAGGTGCTAAGACGCTTGTGCGACAAGGTGTTCGCAGATCTCAAGCAGCCCGATCCGCTCCTCGATATCGCGCGTCGCCTCGAAGAGCTTGCGCTCGCCGATCCGTATTTCGTTGAACGCAAGCTCTACCCCAACGTCGATTTCTACAGTGGCATTTTGCTGCGCGGCATCGGCATACCGACCAATATGTTTACGGTGTGCTTCGCCATCGGGCGTTTGCCGGGCTGGATCGCGCAGTGGAAAGAGCAGCACGATGATCCGCACAGCCGCATCATTCGCCCGCGTCAGGTCTACACTGGCCCGGGCGAGAGTGATTACGTTCCAATCGATCAGCGCTCTTAAGTCATGACAGTAGTCATCAATGGCAGCAGCACAGAGGATAAGCAATGAAAAGGATCATCATGGTGGGCGCAGTGGCGGCGCTGTTTCTTCAGGGGTGCGCGTGGGTCAGTTTGACGCCCGAAGGCGAGCGCGCGCGCGTGCTGAGTGCCGCCTCAGCGCAGAGTTGTAACAAAGTGGGTATGACCACATCCACGACCCGGTCGCATCTCGTGGGATTCCGGCGCAAGCGCTCGAATGTGCAGGAAGAGCTGCTCGCGCTCGCGCGTAACTCGGCTCCATCGCTTGGGGGCGATGCTGTTGTGCCGCTCGGCGAGCCGCAAAATGGTCGTCAGAGCTTTGATGTTTATCGCTGCATGTAAACCGCATCGAGCGGAGGGATGGTTGTCGTCCCTCCGCTGTCTGGCTTTTTCCCGTTATTTTCCCTCGTCATTGCGAGGCGAAGCCGAAGCAGTCCATGTGGCCACCGTGGATTGCCACGGGGCTAACGCTCCTCGCAATGACGAAGATTTTTCAGAGGTTTCTCAGGCAGCTTTTTCCTGCTCCATTTCCGGACGGTAGGCGCCGCGGCTGGCGGCGCTGTTGCAACGCGCTCGATGCAGAAATTGTCTGCGCGCGGCTTCGAGTGTTGCTGGGTTCCCCGCCCAGGTTTTCATCGCCTGATTTTGCAGCGCGCGTGCATAGGAGAAGGTGAGCGTCCAGGGCAGTCTCATCGTGCGTGCGAGCACGTTGATGGCGTTGAGGTTCACGGTTGCATCTTCATCGCCTTGGCCGCCGGAGAGAAAGGCGATGCCGGGCACGGAGGCGGGCACGGTATCGCTCAGGCAGCGCAGGGTGTGTTCGGCGATCTGCTCTGGCGCGATTTTCTTCGG
>JAITWN010000119.1 GCA_031285245.1 Chromatiales bacterium
CGCCGCCCCAGAGCACCCACTCAGGAATCCACCGCTTAAAAGCTGACGGCGTTGAATCATCAGCAGCAGCAAAGTTTCGCTATACCACAGGTGGACGCGAGCGCCCGGAAATCAGGGCTATCACAAATAGCACCAGGAAGATAAAAAATAGAATTTGCGCAATACCGGTCGCCGCACCGGCAATACCCGTGAAGCCGAATACGGCTGCGATCAACGCAATCACCAGAAACATGACTGCCCATCTGAGCATGGCGCCTCCTTTGCGCGCGATTAAATAGTTCAGTGCTCGCGCGGTTACTCATTCGTCGTCCCGCATGAATCTCGACGAATCATGCATTATTACTGACCATTGTTCGTCGTCGTATCGTTCGTCGTGTTGTGGTCAGTATTGCCCGAGTTATCCATCGCATTGCCGACATTTTCACGCGCGCGATCAATGCCTTCGTGCATATTGTCCACCCCCCGCTCCACTGCCCTGCCCGTATTTTCAACGCCACGCTCGACTGCGCTTGCTCCGTTGTGCAGCGCATTGCCGGTGGTGGAAGCCGTTCTGGTATCGCACGCTGAAACACCAAAGCCGATCAAAGCCATCAAGCCGACCACTGCAGAAGTTTGACGGAATTTCATGATGAGCTCTCCTTTGCTTATAAATTGAGACATCGTCCTGATACGGACACCACGTCCATGCCGTCACGACGCCTAGTGCAATGCAGAACCCCTGCCAGGTGAGCAGCGCTTTGAATTAAAAAGATAAAAGCTCGGCGGGAAGTAACGAGCGGGGGTACCAGCGCGCATCAATGGGTGGCCACGTGCGCGTTGAGGCCCGGTATCCTAACGAATACGAATACTCAATGCTCGCTTGGCAGATCAGCGCGAAAAGCGTAGCGATAAATATCAAGCGTGGTCGCCATCACCGCAGCGATGATTGGCCCGATGAGGAGTCCGAGCACACCAAACATACCGACACCACCGAGGATGCTGACGAAGATAAGCAGATCAGGCAGCCGTGTTTCAGCGCCGATGATGCGTGGACGCAAAACATTATCGAGCAGACCAACCACGAGCGAACCCCACAGCGTGAGTGCAACCGCCTCGGCGACGCGCCCTCCCATCAGCAGATAGATCACCACGGGAATCCACACCACTGGCGGCCCCACGGCAGGTAATGCTGAAAACACCACACAGAGCGCTGTCAGAAATAGCGCACCGCTGATGCCGCAAGCCCAGAACGCAAGCCCCATCAACCCGCCCTGCAGCATGCCAATAACGAGAATACCTTTGAGTGTAGCGCGAGTAACCGACAGTCCACGCTCCAGCACCTGGATGCGGTCGGCATCGGTGAGCGGCAGATAGCCCGCCAACCATGAGATCCACTGCGGGCCACGACTGAGAAAGAAAAACATCGCATACAACATCACAAAGAGACTGAGCAGAAAAGAGAGCGTGCTGCGCGTCAACGCGGTACCGCTACGCACGAAGAAACTGCCCATCTCTCCCACCGCTGCACCAAGCCGGGCAAGAATTGTTTCGCGATAAGTATCGATATATGGCTGGATGTGGTCCGCGAGCGGCAGCCATTCCACCAGTTTGTGGAGTCCATCCTCACTCAGCAGATGCTGACGCACCCACGGCGTGAAATCAGGGGCAATCGCCGCCGCTTGCGCCGACACCATACCGATGAAACCTGCGAAAGGCAGACCGAAAGCGATGGTGCCGCCCGCCACCACGATAGCGGCGGCAAGACCGGGTCGCTGCCCCAAAAAAGGCAGCGCCAGCAGCCACCGGTATAAAGGATGGCACAGCCCAGCGAGGATCGCCGCCATCAGCAGCGGCGTGAGAAAACCACTGATCATGACCGTGAACAGCGTCGTGACAGCAATGGCGAGAACGAGAATGAAATTTCTGCGATAGGGTGCGTCGATCATGGCGGCATTATCACGTCCTGCCGCGCGCCTGTCATGCAAAAGCTCTATCTCTGCGATCAGAAAGACAAGCTGAGACAGTGCGAACGGCTGGTGAAAGTGACGGGGTCGCTATAATTGACCGACTGCGACGACAGCGATCACATGGAGGTGATTCATGCGTTATCTTGCTTTGGCATGCGACTACGACGGTACCATCGCCACTCACGGTACCGTCAGCGACAGCACCTTCGATGCGCTGTGCCGCGCGCAGAAATCGGGCAGAAGGTTGATCCTGGTGACTGGCAGACAACTCGACGATCTGTTCTGCGTATTTCCGCGCGCCGAAATCTTTGACTGCATCGTCGCCGAGAACGGCGCACTGTTCTACGACCCCAGGCGCCACCGTGAAGTTATGCTCGCCGAACCTCCTCCCGAAGAATTCATCAACGAACTGCGTCGCAGAGGCGTTGCTTCGATATCAGTTGGCAAGTCAATCGTCGCCACCTGGGAGCCGCATGAGGCTGCCGTGCTCGAAGCCATCCATCACTGTGGCCTGGAATTACAGGTGATTTTCAACAAGGGCGCGATCATGGTGCTGCCCTCGGGCGTGAACAAAAACTCTGGTCTGCGCGCCGCGCTGTCCTGGCTTGGGCTTTCTGTGCATAACACCATCGGCGTTGGTGATGCGGAAAACGATCATGCCTTTCTCACCGCTTGTGAATTCTCGGCTGCGGTAGCCAACGCACTCGATGCCGTCAAAGAACGCGTCGACCTCGTCACCGAAGCAGATCACGGCGCTGGCGTCGAAGAGCTCATCACCGACTTGCTCGACAATGATCTGCGCCAGCACGATCGGCATGTGCGCCGCCACGACATCCTGCTCGGCAACGATGCAGATGGTAACGCGGTCAGGATTCCGCCCTATGATAGCCGGCTACTGATCTCAGGACCTTCAGGTAGCGGTAAATCGACCATCGTCAACGCCATTCTTGAACGCCTGGCTCAGGCTGAATATCAGTTCTGCGTCATCGACCCGGAAGGCGATTATGAAAACATGGAGTATGCTGTCACTGTCGGTGATGAAGAACAGATCCCAACGACCGCGCATGTCTTGCAACTCCTCGCCAAAACCGACAGCACCGTAGTCAGCATGCTCGCCGTACCGATCGCTGATCGGCCTGCGTATGCTGCGCAGCTCATGCAGCGCATGGAAAATGCTCACCGCCATGACGGCCGCCCGCACTGGCTGCTGCTCGACGAAGCTCATCACATGCTGCCCGCATCGTGGCAACCCGCGCCCGGCACCAGTGCGCGGCGCTTCGCCTCTGAAGCGTTGGTGACGGTACATCCGCGTAGTCTTGATCCGAGCGCGCTCGCCGCCATCAACATCGCCATCGCCGTTGGCTCAAACGCCGAACAGACGCTGGAAGAACTCAGCGCCGCCTTCGGACGCCCGGTGCGCCCGGCACCACGCCCATCCCCTGCAAAACAAGGCTTGGAAATGCTGGTGTGGTTCTGCCGCGAATCCGAGGATGCCATCCGCGTACGCATCGAACCTCCAGAAGCTGAACGCCGGCGCCACCGCCGCAAATACGCCGATGGCGATCTGCGCGAAAAGAGCTTCTACTTCCGTGGTCCGCAAGACCGGCTCAAACTGCGCGCGCAGAATCTCACCCTGTTTCTCCAGATAGCCGAAGGCGTCGATGCAGACACCTGGCTGCATCACCTGCGCCAAGGGGACTACTCGCGCTGGATACGCACCGCAATCAAAGACGAGATCCTAGCTGACCAGATACAAACCATCGAACAAGCAGGCCTCCCCGCCGGAGAAAGCCTGGCACGGGTACAAGCAGCGGTAGAGCGTCTGTATACCGGTTCAGCTTGAGTGGGAACAACCGCCCATGAACGCGCTCACCCCTTCAGGGAGAGATCCATAATTGCCTTGGCAAGATCGCTATCATCAGGACCGACAATGCGCTGTAGCCGACCGTCGGCATCGATCAACGCCACTGCGGGAAAGCGTTGAATACCAAAGATACGAAATGCGGTTCCCTCGGTATCCAGAGCGTACGGCAATGGTTGCCGAGTCTGTGTCTGATAGTCAGATAAATCCTCCGGCGTGGTCCACATGTGAGTGACCACGCCGAGCCATTGTACATTGGCAGTTTGTACGAGCTGCGACACCTCGCTGCGAACGCGCTGGCAATTTGCAACCGTTTGCGGCTCGATCTCCTGCAAGTAATCTTCACACCAAGTGGAGGTAAAAAGAATGGCTCTCGGTGATTGAGTCACGCCACCCTGAAGCAATACGTTTGAGCCATCGGCACCAGTCAGCATGATTGGTGGGACGGTATCACCGATTTTCAGGGCAGCTATTTCCTCTGCTGCACCCTGAAGTGGTGCTGCACTAATCTGACTCTGCGCCGGTTCATCGCCCAGCACATCCTGAAGCGCCACATCCAGTGCGTGGCCATCCTGAGTACCCACGAAGGTGATCTGTCCACTGCGATCAATGACTACATGGACTGGTGTTCCCGGTATCTTGAGCCAGGCTCCCAAGCTGCCATCGTCGATGGCAATCGGCATGCGCATTCCTGTCTTGGCCGCAAATGCCATGGCTTTGGCGGCGTCATCGCCGATGCCTGCGTTGACAGCAATCACCTGGATGCGATCGCCAAAAGAGTCGTAGATTTTCTGCAGCTTCGGCATCTGGGCTCGGCAGGGAATGCAGTAGCTTGCCCACAGTTTGAGATAGACGGGTTTACTGCCGTAGATGTCAGCCAAATTGATTACGCTGCCATCGATCGCTTGCAGCGTGAAAGCTGGAGCGGGCATGCCCGCCAGCGACGTGAAGCGCGGTACTTCTGCAACATAGGCAGGATCACCGGGAGTGGGCTCAGTTTGTGCGTCACCTGATACCACGGCTGGATGCTCTTTCTGGCAGCCCAAACAAAGCAGGGAAATAAGGCATAACGCAAGCAATCTCACGGGCATGTCCTTGACTCGGTATTCACGAACTCGCAGGCCAGCAGAATCAACTACCGATAGCGCAACACCACAGTTCCCCGCCACACACTTGCTACTCATTGCGCATCGTCCTCCTTCGCGCGAGGGCGGGATCGACTCGGCCTGCGGGGGGCGGCTACGCCAACCAGCCGAACCCAACCGATCGATGTACCGCAGGTTCAAATGGGCTTGTTATCGCTGACTCTGAAATATCAGAGGATCGGAATCTTGCGAGAGTTTGGCGGAGAGGGCGGGAT
>JAITWN010000141.1 GCA_031285245.1 Chromatiales bacterium
TCGACCAGGGCTTTATCTTCATCGCGCCCCTTGTACAAGCCTTCGCCGACATGCTCTTCGAGCTCGGACTTCGCCCAGGTGATCATCGTGTCGATAGCTTCTATCGCCACTTCAGCCGAGCTTGCTTCACGATATGACGGGGGCGGACCATCACCATCGGCGAGCGCGACACTCATGGGCGCTGCCAGCACGATACCGAGCAAACCCGACAACCATATGCCTTTACACTTCATGCTGCATGTCTCCTATGAATTCAATTCGCTGTCGCTGTCACTATCTCTGGCGCTCTCGCTCCAACCACCACCGAGCGCGCGATAGAGCTCCACTACAGCCTGCAAACGCAATACGTGCAACTGAGCTTCCTGGTCCCGCGCCTGATAAAGCGTGCGCTGCGCATCGAGCACGGTCAGCAGATCAGTAGCGCCCGCCTGATAACGCACCTTTGCAAGCTCAAGCGCGATTTCGGCCTGCTGGCGTGCCTCAAACTGCCAGCGCGCGCGCTTTTCGAGCGCATCGAGATTACTAATCACGACATCGACATCCGAAAGCGCAGCGAGAATAGCGCTGCGATAGTTCAGCAGCAACTCTTCATGGCGCGCCTTCGCCACATCGCGCGCCGCAGCAAGCCGGCCCGCATTGAAAATCGGCATCGTCAGCGCAGCAGCAATGCTGTATGCCGGGTCCTGGCTGAACAGCGCCGACAGACTATCACCACGCGTTGCCAGTGAACCATTCAGCCGCAGGCTCGGAAACATCGCGGCGCGCGCGATGGCAATATCCGCCTGCGCGACGATGAGCTGCATCTCGGCGCTGCGAATATCAGGCCGGCGCTGCAAGAGCTCAGATGGCAATCCGACCTCAGCCTGCGGCAGCAGCAAACCGTCAAGTCCCTGCGCCTGCACATCGAAACCCTGCGCCGGCACGCCGAGCAGCACCGCCAGCGTAGCGCGCGCTTCGCGCTCCTGTTGTTCGAGCACGGGCAAAGTGATGCGCTGCGTGGCAACGGCGGCGCGCTGCTGCGCGAGTTCAAGCGGTGATGCCGAGCCATAACGAGCACGGGCTTCCACCACCGCGAGCACATCTTCAGCCAGCTTGAGATTCTGCTGCGCGATGGCAAGGCGCTGGCGCAGCGACAACACTTGCAGATAGGAGTTCGCAACGCCGGCGGTGAGCGTCAGCGCGACCGTTGCGCGATTGAACTCGCTCGCCTCCACCTGTGCCCGCGCCGCCGTGCGATCGGCATGATTACGTCCCCACAGATCGACTTCGTAGGATGCGCCGAGCGACAACGCAAAACTGTTACTACCACTTGCGCTAATCACGCCTTGGCGCGCGGCATCAGCGCCAAGATCAAGCTGCGGATACAGCGTAGCGCCGACGATTTTCGCCTGCGCGCGCGCCTGCAAGATGCGCTGATAGGCAGCACCGAGATCAGGATTACTGACGCGCGCACGCATAATGAGGCGATCGAGCTCCGCGCTACCAAAGCTTCGCCACCAATCCGCTGCTGGCCAGGCTACGGTATTGACCGCACTTTGTTCACCAGCCATCGACCAGGCCGCAGGTGTTTCAACGCCAGACTGCGGCGGCAAAGGTTTGAAACTTGCGCAGCCTGTCGCCAGCACCGCGAGCGCAATTACCGTGCTGCGAGGAAACATGCGCTGTTTGAACGTGGACAAAGTCATGGAATCGAAATCACTCACTAGCAAGAGCAACCACAGGATCGAGACGAGCCGCTTTGCGCGCCGGCATGTATCCGAAGATCAAACCAGTGGCGAAAGCGCAGCCGAATGCGAGCAGAACCGGTCCCGGCGTGAACGCAATAGCAGTTCCCCAGACTGACAGTGCCGCTGCGGTGAGCAGACCACCGATCACGCCGATCACACCACCTATCGCTGACACCACCATGGCTTCGGTTAGAAACTGCTGCATGATGTTGCGCTGACGCGCTCCGGTCGCCATACGGATACCAATCTCGCGCGTACGTTCAGTGACGTTCACCAACATGATGTTCATCACGCCGATGCCGCCAACCAACAGTGAGATCGCCGCGATCGAACCCAGCAATACGGTGAGCGTATTCTGAGTTTCGGACGCGGTTGCGATGAGCGACGCCTGATTACGAATATTGAAATCGATAGTGCGGTGACGCGCGGCGAGCAGCGTTTCGACTTGCTCTTGAGTGTCTCCTATCTGATTAACATCTTCGACCGCGACCGTGATGGTACGCAGATACTTTTGCCCAAGTAGACGCATGCCGCCGGTGGTATAGGGCATGAACACGACATCATCCTGATCCGTGCCAAATGGCGAAGCGCCACGTACTTCCATGATGCCGATGACCTGGAACATCACGTTTTTGATCATGACGTAATGCCCAACTGCATCACCACCCGGGAAGAGACTGTCCGCAACCGTGCGCCCGAGCACGACGACAGTGGCGTAACTGATCACATCATCGCTGGAGAAAAAATGGCCAACCGATGCTCGCCAGTTGCGCGCCTGAGGAAAGTCCGCGCCGGTACCGGTCATCTGAGTCTGCACATCGAAACTGCCAAAGCGCACGGTAACGCGCCCTTCAAGCTCTGGCACTGCTGCGAGCACGTTCGGCATTTCGGCAATGGCTTCGGCATCTGCCGGCATCAGCGTTGCGATCGTATCGCCGCGCCCCCGAATATTAGGCGCGCCAGAACGCACGATGAGCAGATTGGTACCCATCGCGCTGATGCGATCGAGCACCTGCTGTTTGGCACCGTTGCCAACCGCGAGCATCGCGATTACCGAACCAACGCCGATGACGATGCCAAGCAGCGTGAGCACGGTACGAAAGAAATTGGCACGCAGCGCGCGAATAGCCGTTCGCGCCGCCTCCTGCGCATCGTCGATCACCGAGGTCACTACCTCATTACCGAGCCCCGGCGCCATCGCCCCCGTGAGCGGCACATTTACATCGCCGTTATCCGCAACGACCAGCCCATCGCGAATTTCGATCAAACGATGCGCGTGCAGCGCAACCTCTTTGTCGTGCGTGATGAGGATGACGGTGTGACCTAGCTCGGCAAGCTCTTTGAGCAGCGCTAGCACTTCGCGCCCGCTGCGGCTGTCGAGCGCGCCAGTTGGTTCGTCGGCAAGAATGATGCGACCGCCATTCATGAGCGCGCGCGCGATCGACACGCGCTGCTGCTGTCCACCGGAAAGCTGACTGGGACGATGATCGAAGCGCTCGCCGAGCCCGAGTCTGCGCAGTAATTCCTCAGCGCGGGCGCGCCGCTCATGCGCGGGCATGCCAAGGTAGGTCGCAGGCATTTCCACGTTTTCAACCGCGCTCGAGCCTGCGATCAGGTTGTAGCTCTGAAAAACGAAACCGAATGCTTCACGGCGCAGACGCGCAAGTTCATCCGGCCCCATGGCCGACACATCCTGCCCCATGAAACGATAATGTCCCGTGCTCGGACGATCGAGGCAGCCGAGGATATTCATCAGCGTCGACTTACCTGAACCCGAAGCGCCCATCAGCGCCACGAATTCACCGGGATAGATCTTGAGGGAAACACCGTGCAGCACTTGCACCGTAAGCTCGCCGTTTTGAAAGCTCTTGGTGACGCCAGTGAGCTCAATGAGCGGCGCAGCGGCCTGCGCCTGCGATGAAGCAGCTTTGGACGCGCTCATATGCGCGGCGGCATCCGCGGCGCACCGCTCGCTGCAGCGCGTTCCGCCTCGGGACGACGCTGGCCGACCACCACTTCCTCACCTTCCTGCAAACCGGACAATATCTGCGCCGAAACGCGATTGGTCACGCCGACTTCGACATGACGTGTTTCGGTGCGCCCCTTATCGATAATCACGTTGACCGTGGCCGCCCGCTTGACAGAGATACCTTCAGGACGCAGCCCGTGCCGCTCACCCTGCTGGCGCTGCCCACGCTCTCCCCGGCCCGCAGCAGTGTTGGCAGCAGCATCACTGCCAGAGTTCTCACTCGATGGGCGTTGACGCCGCGCAACTTCTCCACTCGCCTGGGGCTCGGCGCTGGCAATCGCCGTCATCGGCACGATAAGCGCATCGCGCGCCGCAGCGAGCACAAAGAAAACCTGCGCGGTCATCTGCGTCATTAATTTCCGCTCGGGATTGGGCACATCAAACAGCGCGTCATAGAGCACGACATTGTTCAGAACTTCAGGCGTCGGGCGGATCTGGCGCAACTTGCCATAGAAACGCTCACCGCGATTACCAAGCGTAGTGAAATAAACATCCATACCGACGCGCAGCTTGCTGACATCCGCCTCAGAAACCTGCGCCTGCACGGTCATGACGGAGAGATCGGCGATGGTCAACACAATCGGTGCCTGCTGATTGGCGTTCAGCGTCTGCCCCTGACGCGCAGTCAACGACACCACGGTGCCTGACATCGGCGCATAGATCTTGGTGTAACCAAGATTGGCCCCATCGCCTTTGAGCGACGATTCGGTCTGTTGAATCTGCGCTTCGATCGCTTCGATCTGCGCCTTGACCGAAGCGAGGTTTGCCTGCGCGGATTGCACCGCCTCATCTGTGGTCGCTTTCTGCGCCATAAGATTGTGCTGACGGGTATCCTGTTGCTCGGCGAGAACAAGCTGAGCATGACGCTCTTGCAGCTGGGCGCGCTGATTGCGCAGTTGCGCGCGACTCGCATCGACACGCGCGAGATAAACCGTTGGATCGATCTCAGCCAGCAGATCGCCTTTTTTCACGCTATCGCCGATGTCGACGTGCAACTTCATGAGCTGGCCCGACACCTGTGTACCGACATCCACATAGTCTCGCGGCTGTAAGATACCGCTCGCCGTGACCACATCTTCAATATCGCCGCGCGTCACTGCAGTAACCATCACATCGTTGCCGCCGCTCTTCGGCCAGAGCTGATATACCGCCAGCCCAATCAACGCCAGAACAGCAACAACGATCAATGCAAATTTGAAACGTCTCATGAAAATTTCCGAGAGGGAGCACGCGACCGTGCCACTCTAAACAGCGCTGCTACAACGATCAATCCGTTTTACACAGCTTTACATTCACTCGGCTGCAGATCTGTCTGCATATAAGCATTGCAAACGCTGATCATGTCCCGTATTATCACGCGCTCAATTGCGGGGTGGAGCAGCCTGGTAGCTCGTCGGGCTCATAACCCGAAGGTCGTTGGTTCAAATCCAGCCCCCGCTACCACTTTTGGACTTGGAAGCCTTCGACGAGAGGCTTCACGGAGAAGCCCACCTTGTGTGGGCTTTTTTACAGCTTGCGCGCCGGTTCACAATGTTACGGGTTCCGGCGCGGATACGGTTGCAGACTTGAAGTGGGCGTTATGCCCATTTTTTGTTTCTGGAGCCAGCAGCAAGGCAATTC
>JAITWN010000155.1 GCA_031285245.1 Chromatiales bacterium
GGGGGGTGCCCCCCGCTCCCCCCCCCGCCCGCCCCCCCGCCGCCCCCCCCCCCCGGGGGGTGGCCCGTCCCCGCCGCCCTCACCCCCCCCCCCGACCCTCAGGGTTTGCTCGGTTTCGCAGAGGTCTCACAAACGGGAAAGGGTAGAATGCACGGTTTTCTCCCATGGAGTGGGAAAAGGGCTCAGGCTATTTCCCCACTCCGGCTTGCGGGAGTGGGTGCCCGAAGGGCGGGAGAGGGCAAGAGCGCACGAGAAAAAAGGCATCACTACCAGGATGCCAATCAGCTTTATATAGAAGTCTCGATAGTTCGGAGTACTCATGTTTGAAAGAATTCGCGAAGACGTGCGCTGCGTCTTCGAACGCGATCCGGCCGCGCGCACCACGCTGGAGGTGCTCACCACCTACCCGGGCGTCCATGCCTTGGTGCTCTATCGGCTCAGCCATCGCTTGTGGCATGCCGGGCTGAAATGGCCGGCGCGCATGGTATCGATGTTCAGTCGCTGGCTGACTGGCATCGAGATTCATCCGGCGGCCGAGATCGGGCGGCGTTTTTTCATCGATCACGGCATGGGCGTCGTTATCGGTGAGACCGCGCAGGTTGGTGATGACTGCACGCTCTATCATGGCGTCACTCTCGGCGGCACGACTTGGAACAAAGGCAAGCGTCATCCCACACTCGGTAACAACGTCATCATCGGCGCTGGCGCCAAAGTGCTCGGGCCGCTGCAGATCGGAGATGGTGTGCGCATCGGCTCCAACGCCGTCGTCACCAAAGATGTGCAGCCCGGCGCGACCATGGTTGGCGTACCGGCGCATGCCACGCGGCGCGCGGTCAAGCCTGATGAACGTCAACGCAAAGCTTTCGCCGAGAAAATTGGTTTCGATGCTTACGCCACCGCGCAGGATATGCCGGACCCGGTCGTACAATCAGTGAATGCGCTGCTCGATCATGTGCGCTCGCTCGAGTCTCACATTGCCGTCATGGCGCGCGAGCTCGAAAAGCTGGGCGGCCACTGCGATCTGCCGCCCGTGCCGGAGGCGACCGGCTATGAGATCGAGCCCTGCGCAGAGCGCGCCAGCGCGGGGGATGAGGGCGAGGGAAAGAAGCTTTGAAGGGTATGAAGAAATAGTTGATAAAAGCAGTCAACTACGTAGAATGATACCCATCTTTTTCCTGGGGGATGCCTGCAATGAAACTGACGACCAAAGGGCGCTATGCCGTGACGGCCATGTTGGATCTCGCACTCCACGCACAGAGTTCTCCCGTGCCGCTCGCAGATATCTCGCAGCGCCAGGGTATTTCACTGTCCTACCTCGAACAGCTTTTTGCCAAGCTGCGCAAGAAAGGCTTGGTTGATAGCGCGCGCGGACCGGGCGGCGGTTATCGTTTGAGTCGCGCGGCGGGTGATATCCCGGTGGCGGAAGTGATCTCGGCGATCAACGAACATGTCGATGCGCGCCGCTGTGGTGGTCTTGCCAACTGTCAGAATGAGCAGACCTGTCTCACGCATGAATTGTGGGAAGATCTCAGCGGTCAGATCCGCGATTTTCTCGCCAACATCAGCCTCGGTGATCTGGTGCAGCGTCGCGGTGTGCAGGAAGTCAGCGCGCGTCAGGACGGTCTTCAGAAGGGCGTGTCTTACGTGAACCTGCGAGTCGGTACCATAGACAGCATGAGATAGCGTCGGCGCTTGCTTCATCACTACTTCGATCACAATGCGACATCGCCGCTCGCCTCCGAGGTGCTGGAGGCCATGCTGCCATTCCTGCAGCAGGAACACGGCAACCCTTCCAGTCAGCATCGTCATGGACGCGCCGCTCGCGCCGCAATTGAGCGTGCGCGCGCACAAGTTGCGAGCCTGATCGGCGCGCGTCCCGGCGAAATCGTTTTCACCGGCAGCGGTACCGAAGCCAACAATCTCGCCCTCAAAGGCATTGCCGCGACGATGTCGCCTGGGATATCTCCGGGTGCACTTGCAGTTGCCGCGATCGAACACAGCTCGGTGCTCGGCGCTGCACGTTCATTGGAGCGAGCGGGGTGGCGCTTGGCGCAGGTACAGCCCGATACGCAGGGGCGCGTGACGGCCGCTCTTCTCGATGCTGCGCTGTTGCCTGCAACTCGGCTGGTATCTGTCATAGGCGCCAATAATGAAACTGGCGTGATTCAGGATATGCCCGCGCTCTCGGCGGTGGCAGCGCGCTGTGGCGCGCTGTTTCATTGTGATGCCGTGCAAGCGGCGGGTCGAATTCCGCTCGATTTTGCCGCGAGCGGCGTGCACCTCATGAGTCTGTCGGCGCATAAGCTCGGCGGGCCCAAGGGGGTGGGCGCGCTCGCGGTGCATCGTAGCGTTGATATCGAATCACTGCTGCATGGTGGTGGTCAGGAAAGTGGGCGTCGTTCGGGGACGGAGAATGTCGCCGGGATCGTCGGCTTCGGCCGCGCGGCAGAGCTTGTGGCCCGCGGCATCGAAACGCGGGCGCGGCATCTGCGCGCGCTGCGCGAACGCCTGGAAACGCAGCTGCGGGAAATTCCGGGCGTGGAAATTTTCGGCGCGCAAGCCGAGCGCTTGCCGAACACGAGCTGCTTTGCGGTGGATGGCGTCGATGGCGGCACGCTGGTGCTCAAACTCGATGAAGCAGGATTTGCTGTATCGAGCGGCTCGGCTTGTGGCAGTGCGAGTCCCGAGCCGAGTCATGTGCTGCTTGCGATGGGGGTTACACGTGAGCGTGCTTATGGCGCGCTGCGCGTGAGCTTCGGTATGGAAAATGATGTCGCCGCGGTCGATGCTTTCGCCGCTTGTCTGCGCGTGCAGATCGGGCAGCTACGCCAATCTTTGGGTGGGTTCGCGACGGGCGTGTAGCGTGGTTGCGGTCCCCTTGGGGTTGCGCTTGTTTGACCCTATACAGCAATGATGTTCTGGAACGAAGTTTTCTGGGGGAGATGCGAGATGAGTGTGAATCTGACTGAAGCAGCAGCAGCCCATGTGCGCGCCTATGCCGCCAAACAAGGGCAGGCCGCCGGCCTGCGTCTGGGGTTGAAAGTCGCCGGCTGTTCGGGCTTGTCTTACGTGGTTGAGCTTGCGCCGAAGGCGAGCGGTGACGAGCTGGTGTTCGAATCTGCCGGTGTGCCGGTTTACGTGCTGCCGCGTGATCTGCCGTTCCTCGATGGCACCGAGATCGACTATCGCCGCGAGGGTCTCAACGCCAGCTTTCATTTCACCAATCCGAATGAAAAGGGTAGCTGCGGCTGCGGCGAGAGTTTTACTGTCTAAACGCGCTAGCCGGGCATGGTGGTCAGCGGGGTCTGGTGGTGTTTCTCGGGACATGGAGCCGCTGCGCGCCAACGGTCCCGAAAAACACCACCAGACCCCGCTTCGAAGTAGCGCGATACATCGAAAAAAAACAAAGCTTTTCTTGATGTATCAGCGAACCCTTCGAGGCAGTGCCGGGGCACTTTTTCGAAACCGTTGGCGCGCAGCCGCTGCGCGTTTCGAACAAAGTGCCCCGGCACTGCCTGGTGACTGATGTGCGGGTGTTGGGCTTCACTGCGTTCAGCCCAACCTATGACTGGCCCCGAAGTGTAGTGGTTGGTGACAACGCGCAGCCGTTCGGTGTGTGCTCAAGCCTTTGCTTGCAAGTCACCGTGCGCCACTTATAATAGCCGCCTCGTTGCGGATTTTTCGCAAGAAACAATGCAATACGTATAGAACTCGGAGGCTTGCATGGCAATCGAACGAACCCTTTCCATCATCAAGCCCGACGCGGTGGCGAAGAATCTCATCGGCAAGATCGACAGCCGTTTCGAAGAGCGGGGTTTGCGTATCGTTGCGATGCGCATGATGCATTTGACGCGCACGCAGGCTGAGCAGTTTTACGCAGTGCACAAAGAACGTCCCTTCTTTGGTGATCTGGTCAAATTCATGATCTCTGGCCCGGTGCTGGTGCAAGTGCTGGAAGGCGAGAACGCGGTCGTTCTTAATCGCGAGATCATGGGCGCGACCAATCCAAAGAATGCTGCGCCTGGCACCATCCGTGCTGATTTCGCTGGCAACATGGAAGAGAATGCCGTGCACGGTTCCGATGCGCCGGAAACGGCTGCCCAGGAAATCGCTTTCTTCTTCAAGCCCGATGAGATCTGCGTTCGTACCCGCTGATACCATCGCCCGTGCCGGCAAGATCAATCTCTTCGATCTCGACCGGTCCGGCTTGGCGGATTTTCTGGTTTCGCTCGGCGAGAAGCCGTGGCGCGCCTCGCAGTTGATGCAATGGTGTCATCAGCGCGGCGTCGTCGATTTCGAGGCGATGAGCGATCTCGGCAAAGCGCTGCGCGCCCGTCTCGCTGAGGCGGGCGAATTCGCGTTGCCCGAAGTGGCAATGGCGCAGGCCTCGCGCGATGGTACGGTGAAGTGGTTGCTGCGCCTTGCCGATGGCAACGCCATCGAAACCGTCTTCATTCCCGAAGAAGGGCGCGGCACGCTGTGCATCTCATCGCAGGTTGGTTGCTCGCTCAATTGCAGTTTCTGCTCGACTGCGCGCCAAGGCTATAACCGCAATCTCACCACGGCCGAGATCATCGCGCAGGTGTTCGTCGCGCGCCGTGATCTCACCGAGCGTGGCCGCGGTGAGCGGCCGATCACCAATGTCGTATTGATGGGCATGGGTGAGCCGCTGCTCAATTTTGATAATGTCGTGCGCGCGATTTCGCTGATGCTCGATGATCATGCTTATGGTCTGTCGAAACGCCGCGTGACGCTCAGCACCTCGGGCATCGTGCCGGCGCTCGATCAACTGCGCGAAGTCATGCCGGTGAGTCTCGCGGTATCACTGCACGCGACCAACGATGCGCTGCGCGATGAGCTGGTGCCGATCAATCGCAAGTATCCGCTCGCCGAACTGCTCGCGGCCTGCCGGCGTTATGTCGATCGCCAGCCGCGCCGTCGCGTTACCTTCGAGTACGTCATGCTCGCGGGCATTAATGATTCCATCGCCGAAGCGCGCGCGCTGATTCGTCTGCTGCGCGATGTGCCGTCGAAAATCAATCTCATCCCTTTCAATCCTTTCCCGGGCACGGACTATCGCACCTCCAGTCAGGCTGTCATCGATCGTTTTCGCGATGTGTTGATGGAAGCCGGCATCATGACGGTGACGCGGCGTACGCGTGGCGATGATATCGATGCCGCTTGTGGTCAGCTTGCCGGGCGGGTCATGGATCGTACGCGGCGCAGTGAGCGTATGCGCGGCGCGGGCGAACACGCATGAGGCGAGTGTGGCTGTTTGCTGTGCTCGCCTGTGCACTGCTGCTGTCTGCGTGCGCTAACAAGCCGTCTCAACCTACGCAGAATGAGTCGCCAGCGCTGCTCAACGCACAGCTCGGCTTGAACTATATGCGCCAGGGCAATTATGACGTCGCCATGGAGAAGCTCAAACGCGCGCTGGAGCAGGATCCGAATCTGCCTGAAGCGCATCACTACATCGCCGAGCTGTATAAGACGCTACGCAACAATGACCTTGCCGAGCAGCATTATCGTCGCGCGTTGAAACTGAGCCCCAATGATGGCGCGCTGCAGAACAACTACGCAGTATTTCTGTGCGACGTCGGGCGTTATGCCGAAGCTGATGAGCGTTTTGTAAAAGCAGCGCGCACCTCGGACTATCAGCGCCCGGAAGAGGCTTATCAGAATGCGGCGACCTGTGCGCTGCGTATTCCGGATCGCAAACGCGCCATGGCGTACTTGCGTAGCGCACTCGATATCAATCCGTTGTTGCCGGGCGCGCTCTATCAGATGACGCAGCTCAGCGTCGACAATGGTGACTATCTACAAGCACGTGCTTTTCTCCAGCGTTTTGAAGCGATCGCGCGCCACACCTCGCTTAGCCTGTGGTGGGGCGTTGCCATCGAACGTGAGCTCGGCAATCCCGATGCTGCTGCCGATTATGCGCGCCAGTTGCGTCAGGAGTTTCCGCGTTCGGAGGAAGCCGCGAAATTACGCGAGCTCAAGTGATCATGCGCAGCAGTGAAAATAATGAAGTAACCCCAACTGCAAGTGCTGCCCAGCCGTCCTCGGGAGCCCGCTTGCGCGCTGCCCGCGAAGCAGCAGGTATGAGTGTCGAAGCGGTCGCCAGTGGCCTTCGCATTGCGCCGACGCAAATCAGAGCGCTGGAGGCGGATGATCACACAGCTTTCCCGGCGCCCGTTTTCTTCAGTGGCTATGTTCGCAGCTACGCTCGCTTTCTGAATCTTGAT
>JAITWN010000028.1 GCA_031285245.1 Chromatiales bacterium
CCGCGCCGATTATGGCGCGTACAGCGCTAGGGGCCCTGGCTCGCTGTCGTCTTCATCCACCGAGACCAATCTGTTGCCGGCGCAGATCGAGGGTATGGATGTTTATGACTCTCTCGGCGAGAAGGTCGGCAGCGTGCATCGCGTGCTGGTTGGGCCGAATGACAATATCTGCGTGGTGCTCAATCGTCGCGGTTTCCTCAGCCTGACCCACAGGCTCATTTTGCTGCCGGTGCAGAGCTATTCCTTGTCGTCGGATCGGACGGTGCTTGAGCTCGACAGGACCGACGCCGAATTGCAGAAGCTCGATGACTGGGATGAACTGTCAGGGCTTTATACGCCGGCGGCGGAAAATAGCCGGGTTCATTTTTCACTGTCGCATTAATTTAAGTTGAGCAAGTCGGCTTCTCTGCAAATGGGGAGGCCGGCTTGTTTTTTTGCGTGCTATAGCAGCCACTCGATCGGCAGCCATGACAATAGGCGCACCAAGGCGCGCCGCGGCCAGGTGGTGCCGGGCTCTGTGTCGTGGCGCTGATATTGATTGTCCTCACGCGCTATCCAATAGAGTTCGCCGCGCGCCGATAATCCGAGTTCATAAGCGCTGGTTGGCACTAGGCTTTTGAACGCATTTTCGATTTGTGTGGCGAGTTCGGCGTCGTGAATGAGAAAGCCCATTTCGGTATTGAGATTGAACGAACGCGGATCGAAATTGAACGAACCGATGAAGACGCGTTCGCTGTCGATGATGAAGGTCTTGGCATGCAGCGTAGAGCCGCTGTGACGCAGCACCATGCCGTGATCGCGCAGACGTTTGCGTTCGCGAATGTCGCCGCGTGCTTGGCGGCGGATTTCATGCAGGGAAATTCCCGCTTCCAGCAACGGTTTGCGATATTTGGCATAGCCGGCATGAACGATGCTGACGTCGGTTGCTTCAAGGGCGTTGGTGAGTATCCGCACGCGGATGCCGCGCCGCGCCATCGCGGTGAAAAGCCCGACGCCGGCTGATGTCGGCACGAAATAGCCCGAGACCAGGCTGAGCTCTTGGTGCGGCTCATCGATGATGCGGCGCAGCGCATGCGACAGCAGTTTGCTCTGCGGTGCGAGCCCCAGCCCTTTGGCGGGATCATCACTCACCATGCGCACGGGCGCCCAGGTGAGGGGTAGTGTGCCGCTCAGTAACTGATGCACGAATGGCGATTGCTGAACGGCATCGATGTAAGAGCGCGTCTTGGAGTCACGCTCGATCAATGGATCGATAGGCGAATCGGTGGGTGAAGTGGTGCCTGCGATGGCGGCATTCTGCTCGACGCGCGGCAGAATGGCTGCCGCCGGATACGAAGAAGCGCACGCCCAGTAACGATCGAAATCCTCTGATACTTCGCGCACGACGGGGCCGACTGCCAGCACATCGAGATCGACGAACAGTGAACCGTCACGCGCCGCGAAGTATTCATCGCCGATGTTGCGT
This sequence comes from Chromatiales bacterium, assembly GCA_031285245.1. Classification (GTDB taxonomy): domain Bacteria; phylum Pseudomonadota; class Gammaproteobacteria; order SZUA-140; family SZUA-140; genus JAITWN01. The sequence continues at coordinate 1,466 of JAITWN010000028.1, forward strand.
CCGCCGATGAGGGTGACCTGATTATCCGCAGTGAAGGATTTGTTATGCATGCGCCGGTTGAGGCGCAGAGGATTGATCAGATAGCCGAGTACACGCCAATGCCGCTGCATGAACGGATTGAACAGCCGCACTTCGATATTGGGATGCGCATCGAGCGCGGCAAGGAGCGTGTCGAGACCATAGGTGTTGTTGTCATCGAGCAGCAGACGCACGCGCACGCCACGCTCTGCCGCTTCATGCAGGGCTTCAAACAGCAAGGTGCCGGAGAGATCGGCGTTCCAGATGTAGTACTGAATATCGAGACTGCGATCGGCTGCGCGCGCGAGCAGGATGCGTGCGGCGAAGGCATCGTGCGCATCGAGCAAGGGATAGATGCCAGAGAGTTCTGCATGCGCCGCGGTAGAGGGCGCGATGCCGCGCCCGAGCCGGGTGTCTTCAGTGTCAGCGAAGACGCTCGATTCACTGCGTCCATGCAGTGTGGGCAGGCGGCGCCATGACCAGCGCACGTCAGCGGCTGAGCTTCTTTACCAGCGCGGCGTAGGCGTTGATCCAGCGCACTACGAATTCCCGGCTTGCCGGGCCGATATTGCCTTCAGCATCGAAGAGTGCATCGCTCGCCTGAATGAAGGCTTCGGGTTGGTTGAGCGTTGGCATGTCGAGATAGCTGAGCGTGTTGCGCAGATGCTGCTGCGCGAGCGCGGTGCCGAGCGCTCCCGGAGAAACACCGATCACGCCGGCGGGCTTGCCCGCCCACACGCCTTCGCCATAAGGGCGAGAGCCTTGATCGATGGCGTTCTTGAGCACGCCGGGGATGGAACGGTTGTATTCCGGTGTGACGAAGATGACGCCGTGCGCTGCTTTGATCTCAGCTTTGAAACGTTGCACCGCAGGCGTTGGTGAGTGCTCATGATCCTGATTGAACAGCGGCAGATCATCGATCTCGCTCTGCTTCAGCACAAAGCCGGCCGGTGCGAGTTTTTCCAGCGCAGTGGCAAAGCGACGATTGAGAGAATCGCGGCGCAGACTGCCGACGATGACAGCGATGTGGTACTGATTCATGTCATCCTCCATGGCGGTTTCTAGCGTGAATGTTGCGCGTTCTTGTGTGCATGCGCAGTGTTGGTATCATGCAGCGTGGCAATGGTGACATCACTCGCGTCATCAGCCGTGATGTATCACTCCAGTCTCTCAGTTGCTGTTTTTTCTGTCGCCTCCCAGACCAAGGAATTTTCCTATGCTGATCTGGAGCTGTCTATTCGCAGTAGCTACCTATGCCATCTGGCGCGCAGGTGCCGTGCTGGTCGATGCCACCGACATAATAGATGAAAAGCTCAACCTTGGCTCAGCGTTTGGCGGTGTGATATTGCTTGCCATCGCGACCAATCTGCCTGAGATCGCCATCATGGTTAGCGCTGCAGTGAAAGGAAATACCGGCATAATCGTCGGCAATCTGCTGGGTGGTGTGGCTATTCAGACTGTGCTGTTAGTGCTGTTCGATGCTCGCTTGAAAGGGGGGGATCCTTTGACCCGGCGCGCAGCCAATCTCGTGTTAGTGCTGGAAGGTTTGTTGGTGATTGCGGTGCTGAATATCTGCGTCATGGGTACGCAAATGCCGGCTTCTTTCATCTTCGAGCGCGCCACACCGGGGCCGCTGCTGATCACTGCGATCTGGTTGTTCGGGCTGTGGCTGATTCATTGGGCGAGCTGTCACCCACTTGGGGCTGATGGGGAAAGCAAGGATGGCGCGGTGCCATCAGCAGCGGCGCTAGAAAGTTCGCATGTCACATCCGCTACAGCGCAAGCTGATCACTTACTTTCAACGGCGTATCGGAAATTTTTTCTCGCAGCGCTGGTAACACTGATGGCGGGCGTGGCGCTGGAATGGGCCGGAGAAGCCATCGCGGCGCAGCTCCATATGGATGGCGTGCTGTTCGGCGCGACTTTTCTGGCTGCGGCGACTTCGCTGCCTGAGGTCGCAACCGGCCTGCGGGCGGTGAAGAAAGGGGATTATCAGCTTGCTGTCAGCGACATCTTCGGTGGCAACGCTTTTCTGCCTGTCCTGTTGCTACCTGCGACATTGATCGCCGGTCAGGCGGTGTTGCCGCTGGCGCAGAAAACCGATATCTATCTCACCGCGCTTGCCAGCCTGCTGACCTGCATTTATCTCGTCGGTTTGATTGTGCGCTTACCACGAAAATTTCTCGGCCTGGGTTTTGATTCGGTCGCGGTGCTGCTGTTCTATCTCATCGGTATGGTGGGACTCTTCGCGATTTCTGGCTTCTGAAGCATCGCTTTCGCGCGTTAGAGACCTCTGAAAAACCCTGATATTTCGTCATTACGAGGGACGTTAACCCCGTGGCAATCCACGGCCGGTGTGTGGATTGCTTCAGCTTCGCCGTCGCAATGGCGGAGGTTTTTCAGATTCTCTGGCAGTGAATCCTGCGGCGGTGTTGGGCGCCGCCGCAGGATGCTGTTCAGTTTTAGTTGTGATCGAACGTCAGCGTGGGGAAGGAGGTACGGACCTGGGCTTCGCTTTGTTCCATCAGTTGGTCGCCTTCAGCAATTTCTTTCTGACCGCGTTCGAGTTCCTTCTGTGCAGCCTTCACTCTTTTGTCGCCAGCTTTTTTGAGCTTTGAGCCTCGCTCCCAGTCCTTCGCGAGTTTGTTTTGCAGATCGACGGAAGCCTGTTGCTGCGCGGCGTGGTCGCGCATGGCGTCGCCGAGCGTGGGTTTGCCTGCGCAGGCGGTCAGGGCGCAGAGGGCCAGAACAGGCAGAGTGAGTTTGAACGTGCTCACGGGAAACCCCTTTGGGTAGTGATTGAGTGCAAGAAAATAATATCAGACGGCGAGGCGGGTATTACATAGGCGCGGCATAATGCATTGATATATCGCATTGACATTGTGTGGCGATGATTGCACATGGTCTAATTCGCCGGCGATGGATACCGAGACGATCTCAACGCTGACGCACGACGAAGATTTCATGCGCCGTGCACTCGAGCTTGCCCGTGAAGGCGCGAGTGCGGGTGAGGTGCCGGTGGGCGCAGTGCTGGTGCGTGCGGGGCACATCCTTGGTGCAGGCTATAACCGTCCGATCTGCTCGCATGATCCCACCAGTCATGCTGAAGTGATCGCGCTGCGTAGCGCCGCGGCGGCGCTTGGCAACTATCGTTTCCCGCCTGATACCACGCTTTATGTGACGCTCGAGCCCTGCATCATGTGCGCGGGCGCGATCGTGCATGCGCGTGTTGGTCGCTTGGTTTATGGCGCTGCTGACCCGAAAAGTGGAGCGGCGGGTAGCGTTTTCAACATATTTGCCTCAGGTCAGGTTAATCATAGGGTCGCGGTCACCGGTGGTTTGCTGGCGCCGGAGTGCGGCGAGCTGCTGCGTGAATTCTTCCGCTTGCGTCGTTAACGCGCGCATGCTCGGTGGCACGGCCGGTTTGTAGGGTATCCCCGATCTCACTCCCGTATGTTCGCGCGTTATGCTGATGAGCATTCAACCGCAGGAGAATTGCTCATGATCAGGAGGATCATTGTCTTGATGTTGGCAGGCGCACTGCCTGCGCTCGCGATGGCGGTTGAGCCGATACCCCTCAAGCCGGGCTTGTGGGAGCAGGTGATGACCATGGCAAGCGAGAGCGGGCGCGTGGAAGCAACGCTTGATCATATACAGCAACAGCTCGAGGCGCTCCCACCTGAGCAGCGCAATAGGATGAAAGACATGATGGAGAGCCAGGGAATATCGATAGAATCCGGCATCAGTACGGTGCAGATTTGCCTCACTCAGCAAGACATCAATGTGGGTGGGATGGCTGCTGAGCAGGAAGGTTGTCAGCAGAAAGTGCTGGAGCAGGACAACCAGCATCTGCGTTTGCAATTCGCGTGTGGCGCGCAGAGCGGAGAGGGCGAAATCGTTTTTCACAACGCCGAGAGTTACTCCGGCGCCACACATATGACGGCGCGCCTCAATGATCAGCAGGAAGCGCTGACCATCACCCAGGACGGCAAATGGCTTGGCGCAGATTGCGGAGCGCTCGGAGCCGGTAAGTGAGGTGGATGGATTTTATGGCGAGTGCCGGATGAAGCTGCGCATCAAGGTCAAACCTGGTGCGCGCATGGAAAAGTTCGAGGAACAGGCCGATGGAAGCTGGCTCGCCTGGATCAAAGCACCACCAGTCGATGGCAAAGCTAACGAAGAACTGATCCGCATGGTTGCCAATCACTTCGATTTGCCGCGTTCAAAAATCACCATCCGTAGTGGGGCGGGTGGGCGGTTGAAAACGGTGGATGTCGAGGACGGTTGATGACTGGCATGCTCTGGGGGCGGTCCTGCCCGGCCACCGCTGATCACCACACCTCGGAGTGTGGGGAGAGGCATGCACCGGTACCCGGCAAGTGGACGCCAGCGCCGCTCTTGGTGTATCGTCGCCCGCTCCGGCTATGGCCGGTTGATTCCCAATTTGATACCAAGAATTCCAGCATATTTTCAGGAGACTAGTAGGATGGACGAGCGGCGATCGTTTCACACTTATCGCTCGCATCCCTGGCACGGGTTGGCGGTCGGACCGCGCCCGCCGCGGGTGCTGAATGCCTATATCGAAATCACGCCGTTCGACCTCGTCAAGTATGAGCTCGACAAAGACACCGGCTTCATGGCGGTCGATCGTCCGCAGCTGACCTCGTCGCTGCCGCCGACACTCTACGGCTTTGTGCCGCGCACTTATTGTGGCGCCCATGTCAGCAAGCTCATGCCTGGTGCGACCAAGGGCGATGGCGATCCGCTTGATATCTGCGTGCTGAGCGAGCGCCCGATTACGCGCTGCGACATCCTCATGCACGTCAACGTCGTTGGCGGCTTGCCGATGCTCGATGGCGGTGAGGCCGATGACAAGATCATCGCTGTCCTCAACAAAGATGCGCTGTGGGGTAAGGTCGATGACATCGCCGATATCCCGAAGACACTGGTCGATCGCTTGCGCCACTATTTCTGCAGCTATAAAGCGGTGATCGGCTCAACGCCGGATGTGGAAGTTGGCGAAGCTTATGGCCGCGTTCATGCTGAGCGCGTGATCGCCGCCGCTATGCAGGACTACGAAGAAAACTTCGGCAAGCCTGAAGATTGAAATCGTGATGATGCTCCGGCGCAGCTTCTATAGCCGCACCGGAGCATCCCGGAATTTCAAATTCCGGCTACCGCTTGAGAATCGGGTATTTTGCTACCAAGGAATGGTGGCTTCGAGCGATCTGAAAGCCTGTGAACGTCTGACTGGATCATGCAGACGAAGGCCATCCTGATGAAACCTGGATGCAGCAGCATCCCACGATCCGGGCATCGCCCCCCGCTACCTTTAGAGGACTTCCCGCCATGAATATCGCCGACAATTGCGTAGTCTCCATGCATTACACGCTCACCGATGACATGGGCGCTGAGCTCGATTCATCGCTCGGTCAGGAACCGTTTGCTTATATGCACGGTACGCACAGCATCATCCCCGGCCTTGAGCGCGCGCTCACCGGCAGGCGCGAAGGTGAAACGCTGAAGGTAACGGTGCAGCCGAGCGAAGGTTACGGCGAGATCGATCCTGAGCTGATTCAGCGTGTGCCGCGCGAAGCGTTCGCTGGCGTTGCTGATCTGCAGGAAGGCATGCAGTTCCAGAGCGATGAAGGCGGCGGCAGGTCACTCAACATCATTGTCAGAGAAGTGGGCGATGAGGAAGTCATCGTCGATGCGAATCACCCACTTGCTGGGCGTGTGCTGCATTTCGATGTGCGTATCGAGGCGGTGCGTGAGGCCGATCCCGAGGAAATTGCGCACGGTCACATTCATCCCTGAGGCAAGCGGTGTAACGCTGCTGCGCGCGAGGCTTCTGCAAAACGGCTATGTGTTGAGAAATTTTATGTTGGTACTCACTGCGCCTAACATTAAGCAGACCATAGGTTGGGCTAAACGAAGTGAAGCCCAACATGCG
>JAITWN010000048.1 GCA_031285245.1 Chromatiales bacterium
CCGGTATCAGCATCGTAGGTGGTGGTACCAAAGCCAAAGGTGAGCGTGCCGGTGCCAATCACATCATTCAGGGAAGTAAAGCGCGCTTGATCGAGCCCGCTATCCGTCACCAAACGCTGCGAGCGCGCCAACTGATCGACGCTGATCTGATGACTGCCCGCAGCCACGCTACCGAGGGAAGCGCTTGCTGCCAGCACTGAAGTATTGGAAACCGTAACGGTTCTGGAATTTGCAGCACTGCCGGTGCGCAGCACTGTCAGTGATTGCTGGAAAGCTGAGAGCGCGCCCTGCAAAGTGCCATAACCGGACAGACGTGCCTGCAACTTCGCCTCGCGCTGCGAAAGGCGCTGAATCTGCGGTTGGCGCTGTGCATCGACGAGCTGACTCACCAACGAATTGACGTCGATCCCACTACCGATACCTGCGGAAATAATTGCCATGCTATTGCACCCTCAATGCCTCTTCGGCGGCATCCGGTAGATCCCCTCGCAACTACCGCCCTGAAGGGAACTACCGGACATCGCTACCGAGTTAGTCAAAATACCTGCGACGCGCGCCCTGGTATGCCATTGCGCATTTACGCATGCAAAATGCAATTCATAGGCCAAGAGAAGAAAAAAGGCCCGGACGGTGCCCGGGCCTTAGTTTTATTCCTTGCTACCGCGACCCGCTTATCCCAGCAGCTTGAGTGCGAGCTGCGGCAGGCTGTTGGCCTGCGACAGGATCGCCACACCGGCCTGCTGCAAGATCTGAGCGCGCGTCAGCGCCGCAGTTTCCTGAGCAAAGTCGGCATCCATGATGCGTGAACGCGCAGCCGAGAGATTTTCAGCCGCCGCCGACAAGTTGGCGATCGTGGACTCAAAGCGATTCTGGATAGCACCGAAAGTGCTGCGCAGGCCGTTCACCGAGGTCAGCGCCGAGTCGACACGCTGGATGGCGTCATTGGCGCCATCGACGGTGGCGACATTCGCGCCCAACAAGTTACCTGTCGGCGCGAAGCTGCCAGACATGCCGAGCGCGGCGGCCTGGGTGCCACCCACAGTGAACTTCTCGCCAGAGGTGATGCTCAGGATGCCGCCGGTCTCGCTCATCGAAGCGACGACACCACCGGCCTGGGCATTGATGGCGGCAACCAACTCATCGGCGGACTTGAAGGTGCCGGTCACCGAAACCTTGGCGCCAGAGCCAACCTGAAGAGTGAATTCGCCAGCGTTGATAGTCATTGGCACACCCACAACAGCCTGCTTACCGTTGTTGATCGTGTACGGGGTGGCGCTGTTTGCATAGCCGGCAAAGCTGGTCGGCGTAGCCAACGTGCTGTCCACTTCGATATCAAAACTAGTACCGTCCGCCTTGCTGAAAGTCAGCGTGCCGCTCGCAATATTGCCGCTCACGGCAATGCCGGCGGTTGCCAGAGACTGTAGATTGGAATTCAGCTCGGCCTGAAGCGTAGCGGCATCGACCGTTTCCGTACCGGTTGACGTATAGCTGATGGCGGTCTGACCATCGACCGTCAGCGTGAAGGTCTCGCCAGCGGCGCCCGAAACACCACTGGTAAACGCACCAAACGGATTCGAACTGCTCGGCACTGCATCGACAGGCTCAACGATCACGCTGGTCGCATCCACGGTCGAACCCGCCGTCGCCAGCGCGCCGATCGCATTGGTGCGCATGCTCATCGAACTGTCGAGCGTTACTTTGATGGTTTCACCGACGTTGGCACCGATCTGGAAAGACGCCGAACCGAAGGTGCCATCCAGCACTTTCAGGCCGTTGAACGAAGTCTGCGTGGCGATGCGGTCGATTTCAGCCAGACGCTGCTGCACTTCGAGATCGAGTGCGGCGCGGTCCGACGCGGAGTTGGTGGAGTTCGCCGACTGTACGGCCAACTCACGAATACGTTGCAGGTTGTTGGTCAGCTCGGCGAGCGCGCCTTCAGCGGTCTGGGCCAGCGACACGCCGTCGTTGGCGTTGCGCACAGCCTGGTTGATGCCGCGGACCTGCGTGGTCATACGCTCAGAGATGGCAAGACCGGCAGCGTCATCCTTGGCACTGTTGATGCGAAGGCCAGACGACAGGCGCTGCAGCGACTGCGACAGGTCGCTCTGAGTCCGGCTCAAATTGCGCTGCGCGTTGAGCGAGGCAATGTTGGTATTAATAATCTGCGGCATTTGTATCTCCTCAATTCCGGGCCGTTCTCTTGCGCCGGACTACTTTCTTCAGCGGACATACCCTTTGTTTTATTAAGGGCATTCACCGCTCCCACCGTCCTTATCGGCACCGTGAAAAGTGACTTTAGCCTCAGTCCACGAAAAAACCGTAACAGCATTAGCAATGCCGCGCGATGGTCATCGGCGCAGCCTTGGAAGGTATCGGAAGAACACGGCAGAACATGAAGCAACACCGAAGAAAAGATTGAAAACTGCAGAATTTAAGCTAAAAACCTAGGCTGGGATTCACTTCGTTTTGCCCAACGCTTGCCCAAGTTCACCCTCGCCCCCAACCGGCTGGGGGGAGAGGGTACAAATCAATAAAAAAAAACGATGATCAAGCGCGAACGTAATTGAAGAGGTTAATGCTCTGAATCTGCGAGAACGCTTTATACGCAGCGTCGAGTGCCGTCATTTGCTGGGTGAAGAGGCTGATGGCTGAGGCATAGTCGATGTCCTCCAGCGTCGAACGCGCTGTGCTGAGGCGCAGCAGCGCATCTGCATTGATATCCTGCTGGGTATCGAGCGCGTTCAGGCGACCACCGACATCGGCACGCACCGTGCGCACTCGCTCCATCGCTTGATCGACATTGGCCAGAAAACTATTGATGGTGTTGCCAAGCTCTGCGCCAATCGCCCCACTTTGCAAAGCTACCAGCAGATCACCGACGGTTGCGAACATATCCTGAGTAGACGCTGGTTCAAGCGTGAAGACATCGCCGTTTAGCGGTTGGCCAGTGATATTCACCTGCACGCCGGAGACAGCGCCATCAGAGAAGCTGATACGCCCGCCGCTGGAAAGATCGCCCCACGCCACCGCCGCGCCCGCATCGTTTTCCACCACGTAACGTGTCGCCGCGCCACCGGTGATAGCGATGCTGGCTGTATCCGCATTGCCAGTGAGCACCGAGCCGAAAAAGCCAGTGACGCTATCGGCATCACCATCGCTCGCCCCGCTCAAGGATTCGACGATGGAAATCGGCGCTTGCGAAGACGAGGTGTTGCTGAGATAAAGCGTGTCACCATCGATGAGCGCGCGCACACCGGTTGCGCTGCTATTGGCGTTGATCGCTGTCGCGAGTTCATCGAGCGTTGTTGCCGGCGTACCCGAAGCGTTGATCTGATAAACCTCGACACCGTTAATGCTGAGGGAATAACCGAGATCATCGCTATTACCAGCATCATTGAAGCTGAGCGGCACCGCGGCTGCCGTCGCGATCGGAAAACTGATGTGATAACTACCAGTACCGAAAGCACTAGAGACGCTGCCCGTGTCGATAACGCCACTGCCAAGATTGCCAGCACCGGCAACCGCCGCGAATCGACCGTTGCCACGCGGCACGGCCATGAAAACATTGACGCCGGCATCGCTCACAGCAACGCGCCGCTCGGCGGAGACCTGTACCAAACGCTGCCCGCTGTCGCCGTTATAGATGGCGCTGCCAACGCCATCCACTGCAAACGGCCGCGTCAATCCCTGATAACCGGCGAAGAGATATTCACCGCCCGGGGTCATGGTGTTGGCAAGCCCTTCCAGATCCTTCAGGCGCTGCGTAACCTCAACGGCAATGGCGTTACGATCCGACGCGCTGAGCGCAGCATTGGCTGCCGCGAGCGCAAGCTCGCGAATGCGATCGAGCACGTTGGTCACCGAACCAAGCGTGGATTCTTCCTGCGCGAGCTGAGTGCGCACGGTGTCGATGTTGCGCTGATACTGCTCGGTCATCTGGATCGACTGACGCAGCCCGAGCAAACTGGCGGCGCCCGCCGGATCATCGGCCGGCGTTTGAATACGCTTGCCGTTCGAAAGTTGCTGCTGCACGCGCACGATCTGCGCCTGCTGATCAAGCAGTGAAGACATCGCGCTGCGCTGAATCTGTGTCGTTGAGATACGCATGGCGCTCACCTTCGCACTGCGGCAAGCAGTGAATCAAACAGCGTGCTGGCAACCGAGATCACTTGCGCGGCGGCTTGATACGCCTGCTGCAAACGAATGATGGAAGCTGCTTCTTCATCGAGATTCACGCCCGACACCGACTCACGTGTATCGTTGGCGCGCGACAGCAGCGCCGATTGCACCGAGACATTGGCTTCGGCCTGACGCGTCTTGCCGCCGATATCACCGATCAGCGCACCATACAGCGTTTGATACGAAGCCGAACTACCATTCATGGTGAGTTTGGTCTGCAAGCCGCCGAGTGCGAGCGCATTGCGATTGTCACTGACCCCACCAGCATTGGGCGAGGCGGTGAAGACATCGCCCGCGGCCGGCGTGCCACTCAAGCTAACGCTGATACCGCCAAAGGTGATCGCCTGGCCTGATACGTAAGCGCCTGCTGCAACCTTGTTGTCGTTGGGATCACGCACGGAATAGCTATCGACGACGCCGTCGTTATCCGTATCGAGCGCCATGATGCGATAGCTCTGTCCGGTATACGCGCTGCGATCGGTCAGCGTCGCCTCACTGATGGTGCCTTTACCAAGATTGTTGAGATCGGCACCGGTGCGCAGCGGACCCGCAGCAGCGATGCGATCAGGATCAGTAACCGCCACACCAAAATTGAACGCGGCATTGGCCGCAGGCCGAATCAGAAAGGTATCGCCTTCGGCAAACGTGCCGCCATCGAGGCTCAAGGTGACGCCATCGATAGTGACGGCGCCCGCAGGGAATCCATTCAGATTAAAAACTTTGTTATCACTGACCCGCGTGAGCGTATATCCGGCGCTGTTGCGAGCGAGCACATAATCGCTGGTGGTGAGCACACCAACATCCGTCACCGCTGCCGAGATCACCGCAGGCGGCGCTCCACTGTTGCCAGTGCGCGGCATGATCGCAGTAGTCGACAGTGGCGCTGCATCGGTAAGCGAGCGGAAAAAATCACCGCCGAGCTCGCCGTACATATCCATACCCATGGCGTGCTGACTGTTGAAGGTCTCAGCTACACCCATCGCAAGCTGATTGATCGAATTGCGCGCGGGATCGAGCACCTGAGTACGAAACTCCAGCAAGCCGCCGATAGCGCCGCCCGTCAATTGACCACTGATTACCGACAGCCCCGATACGCCGGCATAAGCAACCTCCATGCGACTCGGGTCATAGGCATTGGGCACGGTCGTGAGCTTGTTCGAGGTACTACCCGCCACCACTGCTTGACCATTGCCGATGAAAACATTCACTGAGCCGTCAGACTGCTCGACCGTAGTCACCGCCACTTTTTCAGAAAGCTGCCGAATCAGCTCATCGCGCTGATCAAGCAGATCATTGGGGGAGGCCTTGATGCCGGCATCAGTGATGCGGCGATTGATATCAGCGATGCCGGCGGAGAGGTTGTTGATTTCCTGCACCGTGCTCGCGAGCATCGCGTTGGTGTTTTTCTCCATCTGATCGAGCTGCTGATCGACATAGCCAAACTGCGCAGCAAGCGTGTCAGCCTGGCCGATCATGAGCTGACGCGCGACGCGCGATGAAGGATCGTTGGCGACCCCCTGGATTGCGTCGAAAAAGTTTTGCAGCGCCGGCATGATGCCAGCACCTTCGGCGCCGAGCAGATTGTTGACCTGCGTCGCGAGACTCTGATACTGCTGCGCTTGACTGAGCGATGAGGTCGTCGCACGCACCTGCGCTACGGCGTACTGATCATAGATGCGCTGAATATCCTGCGTGGTGACGCCGTTGCCGACATAACCGTAGCCATAGAACTGCGCTGTCTGCTGCGCCTGTACGGTGCGTTGACGGGTATAACCATCAGTATTGATATTGGCGATGTTGTTTGAGACCACGGCCAGCGAACGCTGCGTAGCCATCAAACCCGAAACTCCGGTTTCCAATATTCCCATGATCAATCCTCACTCTTGCCAGCCGATGCGATGCTGGCATAGATGGATGCAGTTGCGCTTTGCTGGGTCACGCTTTCTTGCGTTGCACCGCCAAGCTGGCGCACCAGCAGATCCGCCAATCCAAGCCCTTTGCCCTGCGCCATGTTCGTTGCTATCTGCTGATCGAACATGCCCTGATAAAGCTTGCCCTGATCGCTGTCGAACATCTCATCGCCAAAGCCGCTCTCGCGCGCGTTCTTCAGCATCATATTGATGAAAAGCGCCTCGAACTGCTGCGCGACTTGGCGCAGCGCCTCAGGCGTCTGTTCGCGCGCACCGGCGTGCAGGCGATCGAGACTGTACTGATCAGGCTGTAAGGCAGAGCCAGAAAAACCGGCGCTGTAATCATTGGCTGCTGGAATGTCCATCGTCAGATAACGATCAATTCGGCGCGCAGCGCACCGGCTTCACGCAGTGCTTCCAGAATCGCGACCAGATCACCCGGCGCGGCCCCAACCTCATTCACCGCGCGCACGATCTCATCGAGCGAGGTGCCAGGATCAAACATGAACATGCGTGAGCTTGCCTGATCGACACTCACCTGCGACTGCGGCACCACAGTGGTAACGCCGCGTGAAAGCGGTTCGGGCTGACTGACCGCCGTGTGCTCGGCGATGGTGACGGTGAGACTACCGTGTGACACAGCTGCTGGCGTCACGCGCACGTGACTGCCAATCACCACCGTGCCGGTGCGCGAATTGACGATGACCCGCGCCGATGCGGTGCCCGGCTCCAGCGTGAGATTTTCCAGTTCCGAAACGAAGGCGACGCGCTGCGCTGCAGAACGCGGCGCAAGCACTTGCACCGATGATGCATCGAGCGGGAAAGCAACGCCTGCGCCGATCGTGGCATTGATGGCGTCGGCAACACGCTTGGCGGTAGTGAAATCCTGACGATGCAGATTCAGCACCAGAGAATCCTCATCACCAAAACTGGTCGGCGCTTCGCGCTCAACCGTTGCACCATCGGGAATACGACCAACGCTTGGGACGTTGACCGTGATGCGCGAACCATCGGCGCCCTGCACGCCAAGACCGCCCACGATCAGATTGCCCTGCGCAATAGCGTAGATCGCGCCGTTCGCGCCTTTGAGCGGCGTCATCAGCAAACTGCCGCCACGCAGACTCTTAGCGTTACCAAGTGAAGAAACAGTGACATCGATCGCCTGACCCGGCTTGGCAAACGGCGGCAGCACCGCGTGCACGCTAACCGCGGCAACGTTCTTGAGCTGCGGATTGGCATTCGGCGGCAGTGTGATGCCGTACTGCGCGAGCAGATTCATCATGCTCTGCAAAGTAAATGGCGTCTGGCTGGTCTGATCACCCGTGCCATCAAGACCAACGACGAGACCGTAGCCGATGAGTTGGTTGTTACGCACGCCAGCGACAGAAGCCAGATCCTTGATGCGTTCAGCGCTCGCCTGTCCGGTCATGAACAAACCACAGAAGAGCGCGAACGTTGCAGTAAGCTGCCTGATGATCGAGAGATTGCGATTCATGAAATACCCTTTGTGCCGATCTTTCTGCCGACGCTCAAAACGGCCACCAGCGGCTATTGAAGAAACGACCGAGCCAACCCATCTCCGAGGCGTCGGCAAGCATGCCGGTGCCACCGTAGGCGATCTCGGCATTGGCCACCATCGTCGACAAAATCGAATTGTCAGCCTGAATATCTACCGGTCGCACCACACCGGTTAGACGAATGTATTCATCACCCTTATTGATCGAAATCAGCTTCTCACCGCGAATGCGCAGATAACCATTGGGCAATACCTCGACCACGGTGGCAGTGACGTTACCCGTCAACTGATTGCTCTGCTCGCTGCCGCCTTCGCCGCTGAAGCTGCGATTGCCGGCAAGTCCCATTTCGAGA
>JAITWN010000076.1 GCA_031285245.1 Chromatiales bacterium
CCCAGAACAGCGTGGTAACGGCAAGCGACACCTGCCCCAGCGGGTCTTTCCACAGCAGCCGGAAGCAATGCATGAAGCCCTCGATCAGATGCACCGGATTACGACTCATCGGTCGGTGTTCGATCGCTAGACGCGGAATGCCGAGGTTGAAGGCCGCTGCGATGAGGTAGATAACGGCGCTGGTGATGACGGCAAGGTCCGCCGGCGTGCTGATCAGCGCAAGATCCCACTGCCGTAACAAGGAAGTAACGTGGTCCGGATCCAGCAGCAAGCTGCCAATCAGCGCGCCGAGAATGATGGCGGCGATGGTGAGCCCTTCCATCCAGCCGTTCGCCAACACCAGTTTGGACGGCGGCAGATATTCGGTGAGGATGCCGTATTTCGCGGGTGAATAGATCGCCGCGCCGAGCCCGATCATGCCGTAAGCAATGAGCGGATGCAGGCCAAACAGCATGGCGAGACAACCGACGAGCTTGACGTTGTTGCTGATGAACATCACCCGCCCTTTGGGAATCGAATCGGCAAAACTGCCGACGAAAGGCGCGAGCACGATGAACGACACGACAAAGCTTTCCTGCAATACCGGCGTGTGCCACTCGGGCGCATGAAAATCTTTCAGCACCGCGATAGCCGCGAACAGCAGGGCGTTGTCGGCGAGCGCGGAAAAAAATTGCGCCGCCAGGATGGTGTAGAAACCTAAGCTCAAGACCCCGCCATTCCCGCCGCAGCGGGAACCCCGTAATTAATCAAGTAAAGGCGCAACGCGCGTGTAATTCTAATTTTGATTGATTCTATAACGAACGCGGGGAAGATGCTGGTATCAAACATGACGGGGGTTTCTTGCCGCATCCATGCCTCCCCCTCATCAGTCCGTATTCCCTTGCCGCGCCGGCAATCTGGATGGTTTGACGCGTCCCCACACGTGCGTAAAACAGCAGGTTACGCGGCAAGGTATCGGCCGTCGATACGGTTTACTGGAAGGCGTGTTCACGCTGGACGGGCTGAGTCCAGCCAGGCTAAAACCCTGCTGGTGTCATCCCAAAAACGAAATGCCAGGCGTATACCTGGCATTTCTCGCAAAACACACTGCCACTTACTTCGACAGACCTTCGGCCTTCATCGCTTCCTGCACTGCCGGACGGGCAGCGACGCGCGCACGGAAAGCATTGAGATTGGCGAGCGCTGAAATGTCGATTCCAGTAACCGCGGCCCAGTTGGTGACCACGAACAGATAAGCATCGGCGACGGTGAAATTCTCGCCCATGAGGTAGTTCTTGCCAGCGAGCTGCGCATCGACCCACTTCAGGCGCACGTCGAGGCGCTCCTTGGCGATCGCCTTGAAAGCATCGGGCGTGCCCGCAATGAACAGCGGCCTGAAGCCCATGTGCACTTCCGTGCTGATGAAACTCAACCATTCCTGCGCGCGGTAACGCGCAAACGTGCCGTTCGCCGGCACAAGATTGCGCTGCGGCACCTGATCAGCGATGTACTGTACGATCACCGGACCTTCGCGCAGACGCGTGCCATCATCGAGCTCAAGCGTCGGCACATAACCAAGCGGACTGATGCCGTAGTAATCGGTGCCATCGGCAAGCTTGTGCGTCTTGGTGCTCGCGAGTTCCAGATCAAAAGAAAGACCCGCTTCGCGCAGCACGATATGAGGTGACAGCGAACAAGCGCCGGGGGAGTAGTACAGCTTCATGAAGAGATCTCCTTAAATGAAATAAACGAAATAAACGCGTGCAAACAACTGGCGAGATTTTAACGCCGCCGTCGAAGCGATAGCCATCGCCTTACTTGGAAGGGGCACAAAGCCCGCCCACATCAAATTTCACTTGAGCAGATTGATACCCGCCGTAATGAGGAGCCCGTTGACGAAATCGATGAAGAACGACCCGACCAGCGGCGCGACAAGGAAGGCACGCGGCGCTGGTCCGTAGCGATCTGCTAGCGCGCGCATCACCGCCATTGCGTTAGCTGTCGTGCCGAGCATGAAGCCGATGAAACCACCGCTCATCACTGCGGATTCGTAATCTCTGCCCATGCGGGCGAATACAAGCGCCGCGCCAAACGCCACCAGCAGAATCTGCGCGAGCAACATCACTACCAGCGGCAGCGCGAGGCCGGCTAGATCCCAAAGTTTCAGATTCATGAGCGCAATGACGAGAAACAGCGACAGCGCGATCGCGCCCATCGTATCGAACACGCGCGGCGACAAACGCAGCCAACCGAAGCGATCATCGATATTGCGAATCACCGCCGCTGCCAGCATCGCGCCGATATAGGCCGGCATCGTCACGCCGCTTTTTTCGATCAGCAGACTGATCCAATATCCAACCCACATCGCCACCAGCAGCGCGATCAAATTTTTCAGCAGCGGGAAGACCTGATCATCATCTTCGCTCGCCGCGCCCACCTGCGGCAGCGGCGGCGCGATTTCGTCCGCGATATGCTCCGCCACCAACTGCGCGCGCGCATTGCCATGACTATGCAAGCCATGGCGATGAATCAACCAAGTCGAGATCGGCCCACCGACCAGTGCGCCACTGACGATGCCCGCCATCCCCATCGCCACCGCGATCGACGCCGCACCCGTCACGCCCGCTTGTTCAAACAGCGGCGCAAACGCGAGCCCCGTCGCTGGTCCACCAGTTAACGTCACCGACCCTGCCAGCAATCCAAACGGCAACGGCAGCCCCAAAGCCCACGACAAAAAAACTCCCAGCAAGTTCTGCAACAGCGCAAAGCCCGAGCACAGCAGCAGAAACTTCACCACCTGCGGCCCACCCACACGCAGCAACGACAAACTGGCGGCAAAACCCACGGTCGTGAAGAACGCGATCATCAGTGGTGATTGCAGCGTGGTATCGAAGTCGAACAACTGTACATCGCATGCATGACCAATCCACGCCACCACCGAGACCAACAAACCGCCCAGCACCGCTGCCGGAATATTCACCCGCCCGAGCACAGGAATCCAGCGCCGCAGCCCATGCCCAAGCAGCAGCACCAGGCCGCCGAAGGCGACGGTGTGAATTAGATCGAGGTGAAGCACGGGTTATGTGCGCCTATGGTTTTGAAATGCTGTCGCTGGGAAATTCGGTATCGTAAATCAGCGCGCTTCAGAGCGCGTCATGCGCTTCTTCTCAAGGCCGCCACTGCTGCCTGCGCATTCGCTTTTCTTGCCGCTTCTGCCACCTCTTTCGTGACTATCGTTTTGCCAATGGGGGCGAGCGCGATGCCAGCGAGCTTTAGGTGCTGAATCCCGAAAGGAAAGCCAATGATGGTGATAAAGCACGCCAACGCAGAGCAAACATGCCCGATCGCGAGCCACACACCAGCACAAATGAACCAGATGATGTTACCAAGTAATCCAGCCGCACCGGTTCCAATGTCATCTTTCTGGTGCAGCTCTTTTCGGCTGATCGCTTCTTTACCGAAGGGAAAAAATGAAAATTGGCCGATGACAAAACACGCCTTGGCCCATGGGATGCCGACGATGGTGATGAACGCCAGCACACCAGCGAACCACCACGCGAGCCCCATCAGCACACCGCCGAGAATGAACCAGAGGAAGTTACCGATTGCGCGCACTTAGTTTCCTCGCTTGTTGGGCAGTTAATAATTTCATCTTCATGGCTGTCCCTTGCTGCTGGTGCTGTCGTTTCTGATGGCGATGATTACTTATGGTATCGGGCGCGCCAGTCTGCTGTCGGGCGTGGTGCATTTGATTCTGCTGTGCATGTGGTTGGCGTTTTTGGTGACGCCTTTACAGATCTTTCACAGCAATCCATGCTCGACTAAGACGGCACGCACTGGGCCGTCCCAATCGCGGTTGGCGCTGGGGCTTGCGGGGCTGGGGTGAGGGATCATGCCGATGTTGATTTCAGCTTTGCTCGCTGAATCTGCGAGCAGTTCGCGCAAGCGATCGCGCGCGAAACCGCCGATGCCGATTGCCCATTGCGGTTGGAGTATATCGATGACGGCGCGCAGATGTTCGTCGCACGCATCTTGCAGCGCGGCGCGTTCGGGTTTGGGCAGTTTGTCGGGCGTGAGGTTGCGACCACTTTCGTCCATGAAAACCAGCGGACAGTAATTCACCACGAAGTGATCGGCAAAGAAGGCGTTCGGTGTGCCATATTCTTTGCGGAAAAATCCCCACAAGCGACGACCACTCACTTCGCTGCGTGTGCAGGCAAATCCGGTGACGGGACGCTTGGGATGTTCGCACGGCGGATGACTGACTGGCGCTTCGATGCCGAGCCAGTCACGCACAGCATCGATTTCGCCGAACGGTATGCCGGTTTGCGCCATGCCAAACGGGCCGGGATTCATGCCCATGAAGATCACGCGTTTGTGGCCTGCGCCGTAGCTGCGCAGATAACGTTCGTGCGGTGCCCATGCGTATTCAAGCGGGTTGTAGACATAAGCGACCGGCGGCGCAAAATGTAGTGACGCAACACGATCGCGCAGCGCGAGTGCAGCGGCTATAAGGCGATCCTCCGCGGTTTTTTCCGCCATTTTTTCCTCTTTTTTCACTTCGCTCCCCTACTCGTCGGCTTGAGCCGCAACAAACTGGTTCATCAGGATTTTTCATTCATGCGCAGAACAATTAGGCGCGAGCGGCAATGACGCGATAGCAGCGGGCAGCGAGAAGACATCAATGCGCAGATGCGCAACGCGGCCTAGCATGCGCTTGGTCAGTAGCATTTTTCACAAGGAAGTTGTATTCAACAAAGGAGGTAGTTCATGAAGAACACACTAATCTCGAAGGGTGCACCATTCATCGCTGGCGCGGCGCTTTTGTTTGCGGGCAGCG
The DNA here is from genome assembly GCA_031285245.1 of Chromatiales bacterium. Classification (GTDB taxonomy): domain Bacteria; phylum Pseudomonadota; class Gammaproteobacteria; order SZUA-140; family SZUA-140; genus JAITWN01. The sequence goes on from JAITWN010000076.1 coordinate 4,820, forward strand.
CGTTTGCCAAGGAGATGCCCCCTGTTGATGGTAAGCCGCTTTCGCGCGTCATCCAGGGCATCGAAGAGCAGGGTTATACGCCGGTCGATGCTGCATACGATGACGGTCGCTGGGAAGTGAAGGCTTACCGCGATGACACGCTCCAGAAGCTCAAGGTCGATCCGATGACGGGCGAAATCACTCAGCACAAGAAAGATCGGCTTTAATGGCGCAAGCCGGCGGGCGCGAAGCGTCCGCCGGCTTGTCGGTAGCTCGCTGCTATTTAAAAATAGTAGCGTCCGCCGATCGCCAGATTGAGATCGAATTTGGTGTCGGGGATGATGTCGAGCACGGGCACGAATTCGCCGAATAATTCCACTGACATATTTGCTGGGTAGTAACTCACACCCACCGGCACGCGAACACCGACCAGAGTATCATCGTGGTTGCGTGCGTTTTTATCATCGCCACCGTGTTCGAATTTGATGCGGCCACCGACGCCGTAAAACACGGCAACGCGCCCATCGAGGTTAGTGGGTCTCAGCAGGTTGAAATCATGAAGCAGATAATCACCATGCAGCTGCATGGAGTTGTTTTCGGAGAACGACCACGCGAGCCCCATATCAACCGCGCGCGTATTGTTGAGCCAGCCCTTGAGGCTGACGCCCGTTGGCTCACCGATGATCATGCCTACGCCAAAACCTTCTTGCTGTGCCTGCGCTGCGCCACTAGCCAGCGTGCCGAGCAGCGCTGCTGCCGCGATCATTCTCTTCATGACAGCTCTCTCCTGTGCGGGCGTCCTGCGCCCTAAAAAATGAATGATCAATGCTGCGCGCCGCAGGCGGGACCAGCGTCGCACACATATTCTAAGGAAAGTCTAAAAAACTCTGCATCCTCATTGCGAGGGGCGCCAGCCCGTGG
>JAITWN010000099.1 GCA_031285245.1 Chromatiales bacterium
GGGGGGGCGCGTGGGCGGGGGGGCCACAGGGGGGCCCTCTGGCGCGACCCCGGAACCGCCTAATCACTGGCCGTGATGTACAGAGAAGAGCTAGTAACCAACCGTAAATCGCTGCTTACGGTGCGCAGGCCTTTCAGCCTCATCCAGCAGCGCAACGGCGAGATCGGCGACGGATATCGTGCTGCGGCCGGCACCGTCGGCGACTGGATGCTCGCCGCCCTTACGGTATTTGCCGGTGCGCTCACCCGGTATAAGCTCGAATGGTGGGGAGACGAAAGTCCAATCGAGACCCGTTTCTCTTTTACGATCATCGAGCGCATCGCGGGCACCGCGCGCGCCGTCACGAAACTCTGCGGGGAAACCTGGCGTGTCAACGAACTGCTTGCCATCCGCGCCATACAAGCTGCCCGCGCCACCGACCTCGATCAAACGCACGCCGGCGGCTTGCGCCGCCTTGGCGATCGCGGCCGATCCGCGGCGATGTTTGTCGTAGATCTGCGGATCGCCCCAGCCTGGGTTATAGGCCGAGATGACGACATCCTGGCCGGTAAATGCTGCCTTCAACGCATCGCCATCCATGACATCCATCGACTTCGCGGTGACTACGGCAGAGGCCGGCACTTTGGCGGGATTGCGCGCGATGGCGGTCACGACATGGCCGCGCGCGGCGGCCTCCTTGAGCACGGCAGCGCCGACGAAACCGGTGGCACCGACAAGAGCGATTTTCATGTGGATCTCCTTATGTTGTGTGAAGCAACTTCTACAACAACCCGAGTATCATTCATAATCAGGTTATTTCCTGTAACCAGGCTAACCGATGCCTGGGTGGAAAAGAAGAACGCACGATTTACTGCCCACGTCACTTTGGAATAACCGCATGCCCGTAAAACCTCTCATCGAACGCAGCGACGTAGATGTCGCGCCGCTGCTCGCCGACGATCCAGCCTTTCAGACCGACACGCAAGGCCACTGCCCAATACGCGAAGTGCTCGATCGCGTCGGCGACACTTGGACGCTACTCGTCATCGTCAATCTGCAAGCACGACCACAGCGTTTCAACGCGCTCAAGCGTTCGATCGAAAACATCTCGCAACGCATGCTAACGGTGACACTGCGCTCACTGGAGCGCGACGGCTTGGTGCAACGCACGGTAAAACCAAGCACGCCACCGGAAGTGGAATACGCACTCACCGAGCTCGGCCATTCGATCGCCGTACCGGTAGCAGCGCTAGCAGCATGGGCCGTAGAAAATCACGCGACGATGCGTGCAGCGCGGATGCGATATAACGCGCGCGATCACGAAGAGAAAATCTGAGCTCTGAACGATGGCGCACTCGGCGCCGTCTCTTAACCAGAACAGGAGGGAGATTGATTAGCTGGCGTAAGGGGAGGAATATCACCAAGGCGGCTTGGTGCAAGCGCCGCATCTCATTCTGCTACACCGCAAACCCGCGCGCGCGTAATGATTCCTTTGCTTCGAGTGCGGTCAGTGCCATGTCTAGGTCTTTTTCCCAGTCGTAGGGGTCTACGCTTTCGACTTCGCTCGCGACATGGATGTTGCGCCAGGGGGTGTCGGCGTAGATTTTGACGACGCGTGTTTCATTGATGCTGGGGGTGAGGTCGGGCCAGACGTCGTGCAGCAGGTTTTGCGGGCGGTCGATGGTCCACTCGGCGATTTGCGTGTAATTGGCAGGCAGATCTCTATATGCGTCGTAGGTGCCAGTCTGGGGTGCACCAGCGTCGCTGGTGTGATCGGTGTGGATGAAGACGATGAGTTTTGGCTTGTGCGCAATGATCTGCGGTGTGCGGTTGATGCCGGCAGGCATCCACGCTGAGAGTGCAACATCGAAGGGGCGATCGAGTGCGTCGAGCGAAATCGAAAGCGGTTGGTATACATCAGCATCGAAGAAGCTTTCGATCTGATTGGGTTTATCCTCCGGGTCGCGCACGCCGATGACACGCACGCCTTCGCGCGCGAGCAGGCTGCCGAGGAAGCCGTTACGCGCGTGCACATCGCACACCAGCGGATCGTTCGCGACCTGCCTCGCGCAGGCAGCGATCTGGCGCAGCTCGGCACGCAGCGGATAGAACGGCGCGATGGTGTGTGCGTGCGTGGCTGGATTGCGATCGGGATTGCTGAAGATCAGCGCGTGCAGAGGTAAGCCGCGAATGCGCTCGGCGAAAGGCCGCGCGGTGTTCCACGCCGGATGCTCTTTTTCCTGAAATGCGATGAGGCGATTGAACATGTCATCGCTGAACGCATCCATATCCCGCAGTTTTTCAAACTCCGGCGGAATGGGGACGTGCATACCGCTTGGTGGCTCTATCATGACTCGTTATCTCCCGCCGGTTGCGGCGTGATAGGGGGCGCTCAATTCATGCACGGCGTCGATGTAAACACGCACGCGCTCTGGATCGATGCCCGGGTGAATGCCGTGGCCGAGATTGAAGACGTGGCCGCTGCCCTTGCCATAGCTCGCGAGAATGGTGGCGACTTCTTCGCGGATGCGTGCTGGCATGGCGTAAAGCATGCTCGGATCCATATTGCCTTGCAGCGCGACGCGATCGCCAACGCGGCTACGTGCCTGCGCGAGATCGATCGTCCAATCGATGCCGAGCGCATCGGCGCCACTCGTGGCCATCGCCTCCAGCCAACCGGCGCCGCCTTTGGTGAAGAGAATCACCGGCACGCGGCGGCCGTCATTTTCACGCGCGAGTGCGGCGATGATGCGCGTCATATAGTCGAGCGAGAACTCTTGGTAATCACGCGTGGTGAGCACGCCACCCCAGGTGTCGAACAGCATCACCGCCTGCGCACCGGCGCGGATCTGCGCGTTGAGATAATCAGCGACGGCATCAGCGAGTTTGCCAAGCAAACGATGCATCAACACGGGATTGTCGAACATCAGCTCTTTGATCACCGCGAAGTTCTTGCTCGATCCGCCTTCGACCATATAAGTAGCGAGCGTCCACGGGCTGCCGGAGAAACCGATGAGCGGCACGCGCCCATGCAGTTCGCGACGAATGAGACGCACGGCATCCATGACGTAACGCAGTTCACGCTCTGGATCAGGCACGCCAAGCGCGTCGATATCGGCGGCGGAGCGGACCAGACGCGCGAAGCTCGGGCCTTCGCCGGTGGTGAAATGCAGACCTAGCCCCATGGCATCAGGGATGGTGAGGATGTCGGAAAACAGGATCGCCGCATCGAGCGCGTAACGATCGAGAGGTTGCAGCGTCACTTCGCAAGCAAGCTCGGGATTGGTGCACAGGCCCATGAAACTGCCGGCACGCTCGCGCGTGGCGCGATATTCCGGCAGATATCTGCCCGCCTGACGCATCATCCACACCGGCGTGACATCAACAGGCTGGCGCAGCAAGGCGCGCAGAAAACGATCGTTTTTGAGTTCAGTCATTTCTCTCTCACAAGACTAGCGCGGCAGCTTTGTGCTGCTCGGGAGCATCGGCGGTGCGAGCGCACACACTAACAGTGACTGGCCCTTCAATCAAAGAGCCGCTTCAGGGGTAAGCGATTTCGCCTGGTCTCACATTGGGCCCGGCATCGAATCTGACATCGAGTCGGGCGTAGAAGC
>JAITWN010000198.1 GCA_031285245.1 Chromatiales bacterium
CGGCTCCGCGTCCTGAAAAAGAGTAGCGGGCGCTGCCGATCACTACACCTCAGAGCCCTGCCTCGAAAGGTACGCTGATGATTCAGGAAAACTAGTGACTATCCCCACCCATACGCCGACGCTGCTCGGCTTCCAGCGCAGCACGATCTTCGGCTTCTCGCTCACGGCGGATACGGCGATCGCCTATCCACATGAATAGCGCCACCATCGCCAGCAGTAAAATCAGGACGATTTTAAAAAAAATTCCACCCCAGCCATCGATCATTCTTCACCCCATCCGCGAAAGCGTCACACGCGCCGACCATGTTAGCACTGAACACCAATGCCTCAAGATGGGTTCAGGCGCCAGCGCGCACGCAGCAGCGGCAGCCGCGCCAGTATTGGGGTGCTGAGCAAATAGGCCAAGATACCCACCATATCGGCGAACAGATCCTCAAAAGAGGATTCGCGATAGGGCAGCAAATATTGCACCACCTCAATGCAGATGCCATAAGCGATCAACATTCCAAACTTGGCGAGACCGAAGCGGGTGCGTGGAATCGAAAAATCGACCAAGAAAGCGAGCACGTAAAACGCCGCCGCGTGATTGAACTTATCCCAGCCAAGATCGGGACCATTCTCGGGAAATTGCGTGAACGCGAGATAAGAGATGGCAATGCAGGCAAACACCAGCGCCACCCGAAACAACCACGCCGGGATTGCACTGCTTTGTGCATCGGCCTTATTTGAAGGCGGTGTATTCACGCATTACTCGCTTTATTGCTATGGATATTCAGAAAGAATCATCGCAGCAGATGTACGCTCAGGTCGGCGTCGATGCCGGGAGCGGCACTCCGAGCAGCGCCGTCGCGATCGAAAAATAGATCAGCACACCGGTGACGTCCGCAATCGAGGTGACGAGCGGCACGCTCGCCGTTGCCGGGTCGAGACGAAAGCGGCTAAGCAGAAATGGCAACGACATGCCGATCAGGCTGCCCACCACCACCACCATCACCATCGTCAATGCCACCACAAAAGCGAGATGTATACCACCGCGGGCAACGCCGAGAAAATACACCGTCACCGCCATGGTAATACCGAGCAGGCCCGCGACAGCGAGCTCACGACCGATCATGCGACCCCAGTCCCGCATCTGCACATCGCCGGTAGCGAGCGCACGCACCATCAGCGTTGCGGTCTGCGCGCCGGCGTTACCACCGGAGGCGATCAAGAGCGGCAGGAAAAACACCAGCACCACATACGCGGTAATGGTCGCCTCGTAATGCGCGATCCCCATGCCGGAAAGCAGATTGCCGAAGATCAGCGCGAGCAGCCAAAAGATGCGCTTGCGGTAAAGCAGCGGCACACTGGCTTCGCGCACGCTCTCTTCCAATCGACCAACCGTACCGACGCGATGAAAATCTTCGGTCGCCTCCTGCTCGGCAACGTCCATGGCGTCATCGTAGGTCACGATACCGACGAGACGATCCTGATCATCGATGATCGGCAGCGCGATCAAGTCATACTTGCTGATCTTATTGACGACCTCGACCTGCGGATCAGTGACGCGGCTCGCGATCACCTCCTCCACCATCAAACCGGAAACACGCGCGTCATCGCTCGCGACAATGAGATCGCGCAGCGACACCGTGCCGAGCAGATGCCGACTGCGATCGATGACATAGGCCTGATAGATGGTTTCCTTATCAGGCGCTTCATGACGCAGTGACTCGATCGCCTGCGACGCGGTGAGATGCGGCGACAGCGTGGCGTAATCCGAAGTCATGATCGCACCCGCCGTCCCTTCCTCGTGGCTCGCGAGATTGCGGATGTCGTCGCGCTCGGCGTGCGCGAGGCCCGGCAGGAGCGCGGCCTGCTGATCGGGTTCGAGCCGATTATAAAGATCGGCGCGCTCGTCCGCGGACATATGCAGAAAGATCTCGGCAAGGTTACGCCGATTGAGGGATTTGGCGAGCCGCACCTGCTCATTGGGCGGCAGATAACCAAATACATCGGTGCGGCGCTCATTCGGCAGCGATGACAGTACGCGCCAGATGTCGCTGTTTTCCAGCTTTTCTATACAGCTTGCGATGTCGGCGGGATGGGCTTCTTCAAGCAGAGCACGCAACTGCACAATATCACGCTGCGCGAGCAACTCACGGACATTGGTGGCGAAATCTTTGATCTGCATGATTCACCTCTGGGCGCCTGCCGTAATCGGCAATGCGAGGTGAACCGGGAAAGGTCAGGCTTGCGCCCGGGTCACTGGCGGCTACCGATCGCTGCCGATCGCGTGTCAGGTCGTGGTAGTGTGTTGTGACGACTGGGTACGTCCATGGAATCGTTGATTCATCTGCGCCTCATATAAAGGCGCGCGAACTATAACGAAAGCCCCCGCGAGGGTCAACGACGGATAGCGCTACTCTTGGGGATCTGCTGAAAAACCTTCAATGACGGAGGTCATGCAGACCTTCCCTTGCAATACGCAAGAAACATTCTGGATGTACTGACCAATGCCGCGCTGACGTGGGAGAATGCGCGCCATGAATTCCCCTGCCCTCACCATCCTCGGTGCTGGTTACGTGGGCGCCGCGCTGTGGCGGCGTTTCCCCGCCGCTATCGCCACACGCAGACACCCTGCGCCGCAGATGCTGCATTTTGATCTCACCGAGGCAACGAGCTGGAGCAATATCCCCTGCAAAGGGCGACATGTGGTGTGGACCTTCCCCGCCGAACCCCTGGCACAGGTGCAGGCATATCACGACACTTGTTTGAAAGAAGCGGCTAGCCTGATCGTGCTCGGCAGCACCTCTGCTTACCAACTCGATGATGAAACAGGAACACCATGGCTAGCTGAAGACGCGCCGATCGACGCCAACCTTGCGCGCGTCCAAGGCGAAGAATGGCTACGTTCACGCGGCGCCACAGTGCTTCGCCTCGCTGGTCTTTTCGGCCCTGGGCGTGAGCCCGCAGGCTGGCTGCAACGCGGTCGCATCAAAGACGGCGCCAAACTCGTCAATCTAATTCACGTCGATGATGTCGTTGCAACCATCGCCGCGCTGCTCGCGCGCCCACGCCCCGGCGTCACGATCAATGTCACAAACGGTGAACCGCTGAGCTGGCGCGAACTTGCCACGCGTCTGCGTCAGCGCGGTGAACTTCCCGCTGACTGGCAACTGCCCGCAAGCATTCCCGGATGTTTCGGCAAACGTATCGCCATTCATCGCTTGCGCGAAATGCTGCCCAATCATCATTTCCAGCAACCTTGATCACTGCCGCACAAGAAACACGGTCTATTGAACGAGAGGACATAAAAATGAGCACCGCGCCCACCAACCATGGCTGGAAATTTTTCCGCGCTGGTGATTTCGATCAGGTATCGCTCGAAACCGGCGCAGACCTCATCGCGCTCGATCAGCTCGATCAGAAATTATGGGTCGCGCTCGCCTGTCCGACCACGGGCCTCTGCTTCGACAAGCGCACACTGCAACTGATCGATAGCGACAATGATCAGCGTGTGCGCGCACCGGAACTGATCGCGGCGGTGCAATGGGCAAGCAGTCTGCTCAAAGATCCGGACGAACTCATCCGCGCGCCGCAGGCGCTACCACTCGCGGCCATCGATGATGGGACGCAGGCAGGCGCGGACATTCTCGCCGCCGCGCGCCAGATCCTCGCACTGCTCGGCAAGCCCGACACTACTGCGATCAGCGCCGAAGACATCGCCGACACCACCGGCGTGCTCGCATTCACCGCCTTCAACGGCGATGGCCTCATCACCGAAGACACCACCGATGATGAACGCCTCAAAGCGCTCATCCGCGACATCATCGCCTTTGAAGGCGGCACCGTCGCAACCGATCGCTCCGGCAAACCCGGCATCTCGCGAGAAAACCTCGAACACTTCATGAGCGCTGCCGAAGACTACGCCGACTGGTGGCAGCGATCACAAAGCGATCCAAGCCTGCTGCCACTTGGCGCAGCCACCACCGAAGCCGCCGCCACGCTGGCGGCGGTAAAAACCAAAATCGATGACTATTTCACCCGCTGCCGTCTGGCAAGCTTCGATGTGCGCGCCGCCGCCGCGCTGAACGGCGAAGAAAAAGAATATCTGCGCCTCTCCGCCCTGCCACTCTCCGCGGCCAGCATCGATGTCGCCGCACTACCGCTCGCGCGCATTGCCGCCGATCAGTCACTGCCTCTCACGCAGGATCTCAACCCCGCCTGGGAAGCCGCGGTAACGCGCTTGCACCAGCATGTCATCACGCCACTCATCGGCGCGCGCAGCACCCTCAGCGCCGCCGACTGGGCAAAGATCACCACCGCCTTCGCAGCGCTCGATGCTTGGCAAACCGATAATCCCAGCGATGCGATGCACGCGCTTGGCATCGAACGCGTGCGAGCCGTGCTCAATCGTGAACTCAAAACAGCGCTCGACCATCTCATCACCAAAGACCTGGCCGCAGCCGAGCACATCGCGGCGCTGGAGACGGTAGAAAAACTGATACGGTATTGCCGTGATTTGCATCGCTTGGTCTGCAACTTCGTCAACTTCAGAGATTTCTACCACGGCGATCGCAAAGCGATCTTTCAGGCCGGCACGCTCTACATAGATCAGCGCAGTTGCGAACTGACCCTGATCGCTGAAGACGCCACCAAGCAAAACGCCATGGCAGGCATGGCCGGCACCTATCTGATCTATTGCAACTGCGTGCGCCGTGGCAGCAGCGAACAGCGCCACATCGTCGCCGCTATCACCGATGGCGACAGCGACAACCTCATGGTCGGTCGCAATGGTGTCTATTACGATCGCGACGGTCGCGACTGGGACGCCACCATCACCCGCATCGTCGACAACCCGATCAGCCTACGGCAAGCGTTCTGGGCGCCCTATAAAAAGCTAGTGCGGCTGATCGAAGAACAAGTCGCCAAGCGTGCCGCAGCAGCCGAAGCATCCTCGAACACCAAGCTCGAAAACGCCGCCGCCAACGCCGCCAACGCTGATCAGACCGCGCCCGCCAGTGCGCCACGCAAAATCGATGTCGGCACCGTCGCCGCACTCGGCGTCGCCTTCGGCGCACTTCTCACCGCGCTCGCCGCCATCGCTGGTTACGTCTCGGGCCTGCTGAAACTACCCTTCTGGCAACTGTGCCTTGCCATCGCGGCACTGCTGCTGATTATCTCCGCACCGTCATTGATCATCGCCTGGCTGAAACTGCGCCGTCGCAACCTCGCCCCGCTGATGGATGCCTGCGGCTGGGCCGTGAACGCACGCGCGTGCCTCAACGTGCCCTTCGGCGCGCGCCTCACCGCCATCGCGCATTTGCC